>CAZUHR010000487.1:0-2346 GCA_964620335.1 uncultured Desulfobacteraceae bacterium | reverse complement strand
GATGATATCTGAGATAGGATATAAAAATGGCTGCTGAACTGATTTTGGAGATAGGAACAGAGGAGATTCCCTCCAGTTACTTGGTCAAGGGCCTGGAGGACTTTAAGAGGCTAGCGACCTCCTATTTCAAGGAGAATCGGATAAAGATTGGAAGGCCTTTTGATACATATGGTACGCCCAGAAGATTGGTCTTGATAGGGAACGAAATTGCTGAAAGGCAGGAAGACCTGGTGCAGGAAATCACTGGACCGCCAACAAAGGTCGCCTATGATAAAGATGGCAGACCTACCAAAGCGGCCTTGGGTTTTGCCCAGAAGCAAGGGGTTACGATTGAAGAGCTTGAATCGGTGAAGACTCCAAAGGGCGACTATCTGTATGTCACACGCCTGATTCCAGGTAGACAGACGTCTGAAATTCTGGTGGAGGTCTTGCCAAGACTCATAGAGGATATTCCATGGCCCAAATCCATGCGTTGGGGGGACCTGCGTTTTTCCTTCGTGCGTCCTATTCACTGGCTGCTTACCTTGTTGAATGGCAAGGTCATCCCCTATGAAGTCGCAGGTATCAGGAGCGGCAATAGGACCTTGGGCCATCGGTTTATGGCCCCTGAGTCGGTTGAGGTCTTTGATGTCCAGGACTATTTTCGAAAAATCAAGGAAAGGTTTGTCCTGGTTGATCCACAAGAGAGAGAAAAAATTGTGTTGAAGGTAACTACAAATGCCGCTGAAAAAGTGGAAGGTGTCCCGGCAGAGGATGGTGACCTTCTGACTACTGTGGCCAATCTTGCAGAATTCCCTTCTGCGGTGTGTGGATGTTTTGACGATGACTTTTTGAACCTCCCTGATCCTGTTTTGATTACAGCCATGAAGGAGCATCAGAAATATTTTGCTGTTTACGATGATGAAGGGCGCCTCATGTCTAATTTTGTGGCGGTCAATAACACGGTGGCCAGGGATGAATCGGTCGTCAGGAAAGGTCATGAACGCGTCTTGCGGGCCAGGCTTTCAGACGCAGAGTTCTTTTTTAGGGAGGACCGCAAGCGGCCGCTCGGTGATCGGATAGAGGATTTGAAAGGGGTTATTTATCAGGCCAAGCTGGGCACCTCTTATACGAAGGTCAAACGCTTTTCCAGGCTGGCTGAGTATTTGGGAAAACAGGTGCTCGAAGACACATTGGATGCCATACAGGTTGTTGCAGACCTTTGTAAATGTGATCTTGTCACTCAGATGGTCACGGAATTTCCCTCCCTGCAGGGTGTCATGGGAATGGAGTATGCGCGGATGGAAGGGTATCCGGAAGAGATCTGTCAAGGAATCTTTGAGCACTACCTTCCTACCGGGGCAGATAGCCCGCTTCCCACATCCAAACTGGGGGCCGTTGTAAGCATTGCGGACAGAATGGACACCATTGCAGGGTGTTTTGCGGTGGGTCTTCAGCCTACAGGCAGCAAAGATCCTTTTGCCCTTCGCAGACACGCGCTTGCTATTATCCGCATAGTCGAAGACCTAAGGTGGGATTTTTCGCTTAATGGATTTATTGAAGAGGCGATTTCAATTTTGCGTGAACAAGTAGAGGTAAACGGCCCACAGGTGTTTGCAGGGGTGATAGACTTTTTCAGGGAACGCTATAAGCAAATGATGCTGAGGTCTGGTTATGAGTCTGATCTTATCGAGGCCGTTATTTCAGCGGAATTCGATCGAATTAATCAACTCCGATCAAGGATTGATCAGGTCAAAATGTTTGTTTCTGAATCAAATGAGTTTAATGAACTGGCCTTGGCCTTTAAGAGGGTGGTAAATATACTGAAAAAACAAAATAAATCCTTCGGGGTCAACCCAGACTTGTTCAAGGAACCCTGTGAATCCGCCCTCTGGGATAGCTATGAGGCAGTGAAAGGTGATGTTGATCCGTGTCTTGAAAATGGGGATTATTACAAGGCCCTAAAGCTGATGGCCGAGCTTAGGAAATCCGTGGATAAGTTTTTTGATGGCGTGGAAATTTTGACCAAGGAGGATGAGGCCCTAAGAGAAAACAGGGTTGGGGTATTGCAGCATCTGGCGCGTCTGTTTCTGCGTGTTGCGGATCTCTCTAAGTTCTCGATTTGAGGTGGAGTAGGGCATAAATTGTTGCGAATGAAAAAGAAAGGCTCTCTCATTTCGTGGAATAGATCTCCTTCACCATGTCCAGGAACCAGGGGGATCTCTGGAGAAGGACATAGATGAGAATCAGCCCGAGAATAGGTATGGGGATCACCACATCCACTATTGCCAGGAATAGGAGAGCTGCAAGGCATTTTGTCCTCATAGTCATGGGAAAGCTCCTTTATGCGATTGCGGGACGACCTTA
>CAZUHR010000486.1:0-2346 GCA_964620335.1 uncultured Desulfobacteraceae bacterium | reverse complement strand
GAAAAATAAAGGGATATGATATTAGAGTTCAGCTTTACACTGTTCCCGGACAGGTAAAATACAATGCTACAAGAAGGTTAGTTCTGAGGGGTGCGGATGGAATTGTATTTGTCGCAGATTCCATGAAGGTAAGAAGAGAAAAGAACCTTCTTTCTCTTAAAAACCTTCAGGAAAACCTAGCCACCTATAATAAGAATATTTTCAAAATCCCACTGGTAATGCAATATAATAAAAGAGATCTATCTGAACATGGCATTCCTCTTTTATCCCCTGAATTACTTAAAAATGACCTTAACACCCAGCTGAAGGCGCCTTCCTTTGAGGCAAGTGCCCTAATAGGTACGAATGTGGTGCCCACCATGAAAAAAATCATAACAATGACCTTGGCTTCCCTGCAAAGAGAGCTGAAATAGGAGGTAGTCAATTGAACAATCAAGAAGATGATACCGTCACAATTGAGGTGGAAGAGCAGCTGGAAAATGTTTTCGGGGAAAGTGAAGAAACCCGAGATTTTTCTGAAGAAAGCGCTGAATTTGCAGACTATCCGCTCAGGAATTTAAAGGCCATATCGCTATCAATCGACTGGGAAATCGATGATGAGATAATGACGCGACTTAATGATGAGGTGGAAGAACTAAAAGAAAAATATAAGGATGATAATGTTATAGTTCTATTCCTTCGCCTTCTTGGTTCGGTCGGAAAATATATCAAAGTCAATAAAGCAAGTTCTCATCCTGATGCTATTAAACTTCTGAACACGGTGTTTATCAATCTTGAGAAAGTAGCCATGTCCGAAGGCATGTCAGAAACAGATAGGGAAAAAATACTTCTTGGAGAGGTGAAAAGATTTAAAAAACTGAAAGAGGATATCGCTATTAGGAAGACTGTCGGGGCCAAGGAAAAAGAAATAGAAGTATCTGAAGAAGTAGAACCAATGATTATCGAAGAACCACAGGAAGTTGGTGCTGCTATGCAGGAGGAACTCATGCCTCCAGAGATAGAAGCCGAAGAAATAGGGCCACTTCCGGGTGGGATAACGCCCGAAATTTCCGATATCGCCCAAATGCAACCCCATGAGGCATTTGCCTATGCCTTGGATGAGATTAGGCAGGTCATAAAGGCAGAATTCAAGGCCCTGAGGGCGGAAATAAAACTGTGGAGAGAGGGACAGTAAGGCATTAATATTATGGGAACGGATCAGTGGAGGCGGTGTAATGGATGTTTCGTCAGGTGATATTTCTGCTATGGTTTTTGGGCGTGTACTCAGGACTGACCTTGGGGAATTTTCTCTTGACGGCCATATGTTAATGGTTCTTATGGAGTTAGACGGCAAAAAAAGCCTTGCTACGATTGCAAAAAAGATGGGCTTCAATATGGGCACCATGAGGGCAACAATATTAAAGCTTCTACAGCTTAAGCTCATTGAGCCCTTAGAGGACGCCGTTTCCATGGTTGATGAGGACTTCTTTGATTTTCTCAATCATCAATTATCCCTGTCCATTGGTCCAATAGCGGAAGTAATCATTGAAGATACA
This sequence comes from uncultured Desulfobacteraceae bacterium, assembly GCA_964620335.1. GTDB lineage: Bacteria > Desulfobacterota > DSM-4660 > Desulfatiglandales > Desulfatiglandaceae > JAFDHL01. The sequence goes on along the minus strand of CAZUHR010000486.1, from coordinate 811 downwards.
GTGAATGACCTGGGTCACAGTCTGTCGAAATTTCCCAGTCATCTGGCGGCAGAGCTTGTCGATCTGCTTTCACGGGAAATTCAGCGGGAAGAAAAAAGGAGCATATTTAAAAAAAATATGGTCGATAAAATTAGGGAGAAGGGATATTGAAAACCGGGCCGAGTGCTATGCTGTTCTCGAGAACGACGGCGGGTAGTTTCAAATCAATAGTCTTAGCAGAGTAATGGCACTTTGACCTTTTGTTCAGAAAGCCGTGCGAAAATAGCAAGAGAATGAATATGGACGGATATTCCGGAAAAAATAACAAAAACATTTACCAAGGAGATAGGTCATGATTGTTATTTGCGAAGAATGTGGAAAAAAATACCGTATAGATGCTGAAAAAATAAAAGGAAAATCAGCTAGGTTTAAGTGTAAATCGTGCAATCATGTAATCACGGTCACAAAGCCGGAACCTAGGCCTCCTGCCCCTTCACCCCCTCCTCCACGTGTTGACGAAGCAGCTGCCGAAATCGGTGAAGAGAGGCCGCCCGCCCCTAAAAAGAAAAAAAAGGAAAAGCCTGCCAAACGCAAAAAAGAAAAGAAGGCTGCACTTAAAACAAAAGGGCTTGGTTTGCGTAGTAAAATGCTCTTGCTCTTCCTTCTAATCCCAGTCGTTTTTATTGCCGCTGCCGGTGCGCTTTACATATGGCAACTTGATAATCTGACTTCTCTCTTGACAACAGAAAGTTCCAGTGTGGTCACGCGGATGGCCGAAAATGCGATAGCTGAGAATGCAAGGTCGGTTGCAAAACAGTGCGGACTTTACATT
>CAZUHR010000485.1:0-2350 GCA_964620335.1 uncultured Desulfobacteraceae bacterium | reverse complement strand
CCGTCAACATACAGTTTTGTTCCTTCATCTCCGGTCGTTATGGTCAGTAACAATTTTTTAGGCGGTTCAGAAAAGATGTCAGCCGATATTCGTTTTATTTTTCTCCTGTTTGAATAATCATCACCGTTCATGATAATTATATGTGATTTCCATTGTCCCACAATCAACTGATTACTATCTTTGCCGTCATGGAGGGATAGAATAAAATTAAATCCCTTCAGATCAACGTCTTCGGGTTTGATGGCTATTTCAATTGAAAAAGCCTTTAATGTAGAAATATTGTTTTTAATCTGATCATTATCAAAAAATGCATAAGCAATCCCGTAATTTCCAAAACGAATACCAGGTTCATCCATAATCCAGGTTACACCATTTGAAAGATGAAAACCTTTACCTCTTAACCCAAAAAACAGGATGATCAGTAATATTGTGAGTGATAAACCCAGTAAAAGTATAAATCTAGTATCTGGATTTCGCATCAGCTATCTATGAAGGCTGAGAAGCTTGGAAGCTGGAATCTGCCAAACTGACGGCAGGCAGGGCTCAATGCTCAAAGCTGAAAGCATAAGGGAGTTCAAGGTTCAAGGTTCTCGGAATTCCCTTCTCAGGAAACCGGAGACCCGCTTGCGGGGACTCCGAGTGCTCTCGGCGGCTCTGTGGTAAACATGTTTTTTATCACGAAAATTTAATACCAATCAGCTAAATATCTAAAAATCAGATATTTCGTAATGGTCTTCACATGCTTCCCCCAGGTCTTTTCACCCATGACAACCAGATCTTCATCTCCCTGGAACGATCTTGTTTTACAATCAAACGACCTCACATCCACATATCTCTCATCAAATGTCCCACCCCCCTCTTCCGCGCACTTTACCAAATACTTATGCAGCGGTCCCTTCTTATCATCCGGATCATGGAGGGGTATCCTCGAATTGGGGAAAAGCAGATATTTGGCAGCATGGTAATCAAGGGCCACAGGATCCGTACATGCCAGAACTGCCCGGGTACGAGCAACAGGAAGATCTACACGGGAAGCAAGCCCCACCCATTCGGCCGTAGTTATATTCAGATCGGCTTTTCTTATTTTGTTCATGAAGGCACCAATTTCCGCACCAAGCATTCCCTCTCTTGGCCCCGGAGACCATTTGTTAAAAGGAAAGGAATGGAAATTGTAATAATCCTTTGTCAGTCGCCCTCCATTGCGCGGGTCCGGGCCACCACTAAGATCACTAATTCCTAAATAGTTTTTAACTGCGCTTGTTACTCCGCCATAAGTGCTGTGGTGGTTCAGGGCCGCAAAATTTATAAACCGCAAGGGCTGTTCCGTATAAGCGCCTTTCTCCCAGACACCATTTTTAAAATCTATGATCGTGCCTTTTTCCGTCTTGAAAACAGGATAAGTCATTATAATTGAACGATGTTCATCCCCCCCTGCTCCGTTTTTAAAAGAGATCAGGGGAACACCACCTGAACCGTCACAGTACACGTATCCGGGACCCTCTTCAGGTCCATTAACGCGCCTGTTTCCTGCGTCCACATCGACCCAATGACATGTTGAGAACCTCGCTCCATACCGCTCTTTTAAAAGGGTACAAAGATCATTCATGTTATTTATATCTTGAAGATCCGAATTCCATTCGAAGCGACGTGCCCATCCTGCAGAGTTCCAAGGCGTTGAACCACGGTGACAGTTTTCAGCTATCACCACTTCTCCATTGAACCCACCGGAACGATTCATGATCAAATCAACAAAAGCCTTTAACGCGGAAAGATTTGGAGCCCCCTGATTCCACCATTGTACATTCGGCTTGATAACAACAACATCATCCGTCCCAATAACCTTTTCGATGCCGCCAATCAATTCTACCACTTTTATCAAGTTCTTCTCTGGAGAACCATTTACAGACCTATAGATAGTACAACGAGCTTCTTGGTTCCTTTTACGAAATGAAGGAGCCTTGGCAAAGGCATTGGTTCTCAAAACCAGAGTTCCCCCCAAAATAAGCGTTCTTTTTAAGAATTGCCTTCGAGTTTCTGTCAATGACTATCTTCCCATAAATCTTCAGCAGCATATATTCAAAGTGAGACCTTTGCACAATACCGAAATTGTCGGCAATCCCTTAATTTTTACCCCTTGCGAGACACCTCGATACACTCAGGGCGATATTTCGCATCGGATTGCTTCGGCATCCTTCGTCAGCCTCGCAATGACCCAAAGAGCAAATTTTCAAAGGTTTCAAGGAAGGATTGAGGAAATGAAAAAATTATTAGTGATTTTGTGCATGTTGACATTTATTTTTGGCTTTGCATTCACTGCAAGCGCGGAAAAATCCCCGGCAAGTTCGAGCCA
>CAZUHR010000484.1:0-2350 GCA_964620335.1 uncultured Desulfobacteraceae bacterium | reverse complement strand
TTTCTTCTTCGGTGACGTCAAAGCCGATGACATGCATCACGAACCGGATCCCGGCTTCCTTGAGTTCCCTCACCAGGCCGCAGGGATCCGGATCACAGGTCTCTTTTCCGTCCGAGACCAGGATAATTGTGGTCTCGTCCTCCAGGTGTTTGATCCGCTCCGCCGTCATCCGAACCGATCGAGAGATCGGGGTCTTGCCCTTTGGGCTGAGGGCCTGGATCTTATTGATGAGTTTGCCTTTGTCTATAGGGCTCAACGGAACCAACTCTTCCACGTCGTTACAGTCGCCCTTACGGCGGTGCCCATAGGCCACTAAGCCAACAGCTGCGTCATCCGGTACGTTTTTGATGAGGTCTGTAAGGACCTCCTTGGCAATGGCGATTTTGGCCTTGCCTTCAACCTGTCCCCACATGGAGCCCGAGGCATCCAGGATGAACATCAGGTTCCCGGCGGATGAGCCGGAAACAGGACCCTTTGCGGCTGCTTTGGGCCGGGGTATTGATTTTTGTTGCGATACGCTCGACTTCACCGCCGATCCAGGTCCCACGGCCTGTTTCTCGGCCCCGGAAGCGGGGCCCGGTCCGCCGGGAGACATCTTGCTGTAGCCAGCCGGTATCATGAAAAGCGAGTCATTAACAGGGCCCTCCTGGATATTTTGGAGCTCCAGGACCGGGTTCTCGTTCGCCCCAAAGCGCTCCTCCCTTATGAGATGGTCGAGTTTTTTGGAGATCCAGACCTTTGCCGCGGTTTCCGATTCCCCCGGCATGGCGTAGAGCCGGGTTTCGCATTCATACCCGTTTGCGGTCTCGACCGGGCCCGGTTTTTCTGTCATGCCTTTTCGGGTCATGGCCCATCCGACCAGGGGATTCATCATGAAAGTTTTGTTTAGGTCCTTCATTTCCACATACTGACGCATCTGCGGATTCAGGCCCCAGGTGACCCCGGTATCCCGGTTAACTATTGTGGGAAAAGGCGGGAATTTCATACCGCCCCGGACCTTTTCCAGTCGGTACATGTTATCTTTGACATAGAGTTTGAAGGTGTAGTTTTCTCCCGGTCCAGTAATAACAAGGTCTGCTGCAAACTGGGCTGCACCTGCAAAATTATCTGTCATAAGGATGGCAAGAGAAACCGCAATTGTGATAAGCCACCCGAAAACTGTTTTGTTTCGCATGATTTTCTCCTTTTTCGAAAATATTACAGGTCCTTTTCTTTTTGGCTCTCTATATCAGAAAGGAACAGGTAATATATTGAATTTTTTATGGATCATCCGGCAAATGAGTACCGCGAAACTGTTGAGATATGAAATTGTTGGAAGGGTGAAGAAAAGATCTTTTCAGCCTTCAGCCTTAAAATCATGTGTTATCTTAAGGCGTAGTCATTTGCCGGATGATCCCTTTTTATTTATTTGGAAATGTATGCCCGATAATAATAATCGGCATTTATAACCATAAGAAGGTCCTGAAATATTTTCTACGACTTGTCTGCGTGGAAATTGGCCTTACTAATGAATCCGTGAGAAGACCGGCTAATTGCAATCTCCAATTCGACGGCCGCTCATGTGGGTGGTCATTTCCGGGTCTGATCCGCTCATTTTCATCTTCATTGTACCTTCAAAGCTATCTCCCATATAGGTTATCCTGCCGGTTCCTTTCATATCACCGCCCTGGGTGGAGCACTGAATAGACCACGTCACCGTATTACCTTCTATCTTATAATCGCTGATTGTGCACTCCTGTCCAGGCTGGGAACTCTTGGGAACAAGGTCGTTTTTTGTAATGCACTGGGTATGCGTGTGGGAAGGCATATTCATTCCCTGCATTTTCACTGTAGATGTTATTTCCCATAGACCTTCCTTCATGTTAGAACCTGAAGCAGCAAAGGAAAATGAAACCGCGGCCAGCAGAATAACTAAAGCGGTAAACAATCTTTTTAACATTACAAAACCTCCTTTTTAAAACTTGGCGTTTAGTCTGAATTTTTGTAGCATGATAGTATTTATAAATTTTTTTATCTATGCAAGAAGAAAACTCAAGATGAATAAGGAATATACTTGATTTTAATAAGCCGGGAAAAGCCCTTTTTAGGGCATCGGTTATAATGTTGACCCTGATATGTTGATTTTCTATAATTATTTGAGTGGATTGTCCTTCTTTAGCCGAAGATGGTTGAGGATATAACTTACTTAAATTACTAAGATAAGGAGTGTAAACATGAGAAAAAAGGCAACCGTTATCGGATCCGGCCAGGTTGGAGCCAGTTTGCAGGTAATACGGCTTGGATGATGCAGCTATTTTGGGCCATCTTGAGGCACTGGCTCACACTTTGGGTATACAAATCCGCTACGAAA
>CAZUHR010000483.1:0-2352 GCA_964620335.1 uncultured Desulfobacteraceae bacterium | reverse complement strand
GCCAAAAAGAAGCCCCTTGAAGAGAAGACGCTGTCAGATCTTGGATTGGATGCAGGTGAGTTTGGAGAGGCTGCAAGAAAAATAAGAATCCTGGAAATGACACCTCCTCCTGCGAGAAAGGCCGGAAAGATCATTGAAGGTGAAACACCCCAGCAAAAAGCGGCTGAATTGGCGAGGTTGCTCCACGAGGAAGCAAAGATTCTTTAGTCTTTCTGTTCGCCTATTGGTCTGTTGTCTGGTTTAGAGTATCTGCCAAATTTGAGAACAGTCCAACCAACTGAACCTACAAACGGGCAAACCCTATATATAAAGGAGATAAGAGAAATGGCACAGGGAGTTTGGACAATTGCTGAGCAAAGGGATGGAGAGATCCGAAAAATTACCTTTGAAATTGTAAGTGAAGGAAGACGTATTGCTGATGCACTGGGCCAGGAATTGACGGTCGTGTTGCTTGGCTCGAACATTAAAGACAAGGCTGCCGACTTAGGTCAGTATGGCGCTGACAAGGTTCTGGTGGCTGATGATGCCAGGCTTGAACCATATACAACGGATGCCTATGTGTCTGTTATTTCCGAACTGGTAAAAGCCAATGATCCGGCAGTTTTACTGATTGGCGCGTCTGTTCAGGGAAAAGATCTGGCCGCCAGGTTGTCAGGGAGTTTGGGTGTTGGCATGGCCCAGGACTGCACGGTGTTTGCCGTAGATGATGGAAATCTGGTGGCAACCAGACCCATTTATGCCGGCAAGGCCTATACCAAGGTGACTTTTGAAAATAGTTGGCCACAGCTGGCCACTGCCAGGCCGAATGTAATGACAATAAATGAACCGGACACGTCAAAATCGGCCGAGGTTGTGGATGCCTCCTTCAGTCTTGATGACAGCGCGCTCAAGACCAAGGTTGTGGATTCAATGAAGGACGAGAGCGGAAAGGTTGACTTGACGGAAGCCGACAAGATCGTTTCGGGCGGCCGTGGCATGAAAGGTCCGGAGAATTACAAGATCCTTGAGGATCTGGCCGATCTCATCGGTGCAAGTGTAGGCGCTTCGCGTTCCGCAGTAGATGCGGGATGGAGGCCTCACACGGATCAGGTTGGGCAGACAGGAAAAGTGGTTTCCCCGAACCTGTATATTGCCTGCGGAATATCAGGTGCGATCCAGCACCTGGCAGGTATGAGCACCTCAAAACTAATTGTTGCAATCAACAAGGATGAGGATGCCCCAATATTTCAAAAGGCCGACTACGGTGTAGTGGCCGACCTTTTCGATGTTGTTCCGGCTCTTACGGAGGAAGTGAAGAAGTACCTGTAGGCTGTCATTTAAAAGGTTTTAATTGTAACCAAAATCAGCAGGGACTCAACAGCCGGTCATCATATTGTGACCTTTGCAAAACACCAATAATGTCATTGCGAGCGACCCGTCCTCCGCAGTAGCTTTGCTACGGAGGGTGGAAGCGAAGCAATCTCATAACACGTTGCTAATCTGCGAGATTGCGTCGTCGCTTCACTCCTCGCAATGACTAAAACAGCGGTTATGCAAAGGTCTCTATCTTAATCCTTGGGCAAAAGGCTTAAGGCAAAGCATCTTGTGTCTTGCGCCCAGTGCCTTGAGCCTATTCCTGGATTCCGGCTTTCGCCGGAATGACGGAAAAGAAAACTTTTCGACTTTTTGCGAGTTTGTTAATTGTGCTTTACAATAAACTCAAGAATTCCATTAAGGAAAGCTGTTCCAACTCTTTTTTCAGTTCTGCGTCGGTAGCCGGGTTATCGGCTATACTTTCCTTTGATTTGGGCTGGAGAAGATTTTTAAGGTTTTCCTCACCCGGGTCTACCATCCACGCTTTTACAAGCAAAACAGGTTGCCTGATTTCTTCCAGTTCCTGCCACATGGCCAGGGCTATTTCGCCAGGGTCGCCGGATGCCAGATGGGGCGAGGTAAAAAATTGGTCGAGTATTACTGCCATGGGGATATGGACCTCCTTTTCAATGAGATGCCGCAGTTTTTCGAGATAAGCGGCCTGAAAGATATCACTATTCATCTGGCTGGGGTCTAAACCCGCCCTGACCATAACACCGTATTTCAACCTGAGAGACCTTTCGGATTTCACCGGGTCGGGGGCCCAGGGCCTTTGTTCAGGTTGGACTTCCTCTTCTTGGTTGTCACCGGCACAGGGTGCTGATGGCTCATTTGATCTGTGAGCTTCATCGGGATGGGCTCTCAGAACCTGTACCAAGGTGCCTATCCTAAGAGGATAAAAGGTACCTTCTTGGGTCGTGATCCCTATCTCGTGATGGCCGCAGGTGGGACATTTCCTGGATGAAACTGTCCCTATGAGTGCAATGTCTTTTTCTATTT
>CAZUHR010000482.1:0-2372 GCA_964620335.1 uncultured Desulfobacteraceae bacterium | reverse complement strand
CATCCAGGGCGCTTCTGGTTGTAGATCGTGCCCTGTCTGAAACAAAAATATGCACATCTATACAGGATATATTCCGGAATAGCCCGGTAAAAACCATCCCCTACTTTGAGGTGACGCCTGAACCATCACCTGACCTGGCCGATACCGGAGCTGAACTGGCAAAAAAAGAAAATGCTGACTGTATCATAGGCATCGGTGGTGGAAGCACAATGGATGTTGCCAAGGCCATTGCCGTCCTTTGCAAAAATGATGGAAAGATATTGGATTATGTTGGTCTTAACCTTGTAAAAAAAGCGGGGCTCCCAACAATTATGGTTCCGACAACAGCGGGCACAGGAAGTGAGGCGACCTTCACATCGGTCTTTACAATGAAGGAAACAAAGACTAAAGGAGGTGTCAACAGCCCTTTGCTTTATCCTCACACGGCCATTTTGGATCCTGAACTCACACTCGGACTCCCTGCAGATATAACCGCGTCCACTGGTATGGATGCCCTGACCCATGCGATTGAATCTTTTACTTCGCTTCAAGCCCACTTCATAAGTGAACCGCTTTCCCTCAAAGCCATTGAGATAATCTCCGCCAATTTGAGAGGAGCCGTCTATAGCGGGAGTGACATACAGTTTCGCAATTCCATGATGAAGGCCAGTTACTTGGCCGGCATGGGTCTCGCCATGTCCGGGGTAGGCGCAGTTCATGCACTTGCCTATCCCCTTGGGGCGTTCTTTGATGTGCCCCACGGCTTGGCAAATGCATTAATGCTTCCGTATGTACTTGAATACAACTATCCCGGGGATATAGACAAGTTTGCTCGTATTGCCCGGGCAATGGGAGAGGAAACAGAAGGGCATTCGAAGCGTGACACGGCCGCCCTTGCCGTGAAAGCCGTCCAGGACGTTACCCGGGATATTGGTATTCCACGAACACTTAAGGATCTAAGGATTCCGGAGGAATCAATCCCCGAAATGGCCGAAGCTGCTATGAAGGTGAAAAGACCGATCATGAATAATCCAAGACCGATGACTGCCAGAGTTGCGGAAGATATTTACCAAAAAGCATTTGAAGGAATGTAAACTAATTAAGGAGTCTCATACATGCCAGGATTTGAAGTCATAGGAAAAGAAGAAGAGAGAGAAATATTAGATGTCCTGAAAAGAAAAACCCTTTTTCGATACGAGTTCGATGAACAGCGACAGGGGATATACAAGGTTGAGGAGTTTGAAAGGGAATTTGCCAGATACTGCGGGGTAAGTCATGCCCTGGCCGTATCTTCGGGCACGGCAGCCCTGAAAGTTGCCTTAGCCGCCCTCGGAATCAGTCCGGGCGATGAAGTGATAACACAGGGTTTCACGTTTGTTGCAACGTGGGAGACAATCTTTGATGCAGGGGCCATACCGGTCTTTGCCGAAATTGACAATACCTTGTGTATGGACCCTGATGACATCCAGAAGAGGGTGTCCGAACGGACGAAGGCTATTATTCCGGTACACATGTGCGGGACCCAGGCCAGAATCGTTGAAATTATGAAAGAGGCGGACCGCCTGAACATTCCAGTTATAGAAGATACGGCTCAAGCATGTGGCGGAAAACTGAAAGGAAAGGCATTAGGGTCATTCGGGAAAATGGGAACCTTTTCCTTTGATTCGGTCAAGACCTTGACCACAGGCGAAGGAGGTATGGTCATCACCGATGACTTAGACATGTTCGTTCGGGCGTCTGAATACCACGACCACGGCCATGACCACGATCCGAAAGTAGGCAGGGGTCTTGAGAAGAGAAACTTTTTGGGGCTTAACTATCGTATGATGGAACTCCAGGGGGCACTTGGCCTTGCCCAGTTGAAAAAACTGGATAATGTCATTTTAGCCAAACAGCGCCAAAACAAACTTCGAATCAAAGAGGCCTTAAAAAAAATTGACCAGATCACCTTTAGGAACATTCCCGATCCCCAGGGAGACATATCGTCTTTCCTAATATTTTCCCTTCCCACCGAGGAGAAGGCCAAGGCCTTTAACAGTGTATTGACCGAAGAAGGTTGTCCGACGGTTTACTGGTATGATAATACCTGGCATTATTACGAAAGATGGGAACATCTGCTGGCCGGCAAGACCTTAACACGTTCAGGCTATCCCTTTAAAACAGAATCGGGGAAGTTAAGGTGCGCCTATGAAGCCCAATCTCTGCCGAAAACGGCAAAACTGTTGTCACTGTGCCTCACCATTCCAATTAATATCAACATGGAAGAACAGATACCCAATATTCTGAAAGCCATCGAAAGGGCGGCAAAGGTTCTTTGATGTCCTCCATTTCTCATTTCTTGAATCTCCCATCATCTTTCGATTGTGAAAGTTTATGAACGTTTTTCTCAAGCC
>CAZUHR010000481.1:0-2373 GCA_964620335.1 uncultured Desulfobacteraceae bacterium | reverse complement strand
GAACACCTTGAGCGTTTGAGAAAAGCAGGGCCGGAAAGCGGACTTGCCAGCATTGCGGGCGGCTGGAAAAACTCCGAGGAATTGGCAACTATCTTGGACGGATCTCCTCGCTACGGGCAACGTGATATTGTGGATCTTGAGCGCTGACGATGGCCTTCCTCTTTGATACCGATGCAATTTCGGAACTCTTACGCCCTCGCCCCGCAAGGTCCTATATCAATTGGCTCATGAGGGTTCCTCGTGAAGAGCAATTCACCAGTGCCGTGGTAATCGGCGAATTATACAAAGGTGCCTACCGTTCCCAAGCCCGAGATCGACACCTGACCAATATAGAACATCGTATTCTCCCGGCTGTCACCGTATTGCCTTATGACACCGGCATAGCGAAAGTCTTTGGCAAAATTCGCGCTCATCTTGAAGAAGCAGGAACAGTCCTTCCGGATGCGGATCTTCAGATTGCTGCCACAGCTTTGGGCCATGACTTGGAGCTTGTAACCGGAAATCTGCGTCATTTCAGGCGGATCTCTGGTCTGAAGCTCAACACTATCCTCGCAGATTCACGGAATAGCAGTTAAACGTCACCTTTCCTCCCTTTTTACAAATTGTCTGCGTCACTGATTTTTTTTTGACATCCAATTGCTGATGGATAGACTCAAAAAAAGGGGGGATCAACGGCATTCGATTTTAATTTCGATTCCAGCTGTTTTGCTCTGAGCGCATGAAATGCCCCTTATGTTCCATGCTCGGCTGCCAGGGCACTTATCCGATATGGATTGCTGAACAATTTATGGTAGATCTGAAATGGAATCGTCAGGGAAATAGTTGCACGGGAACTTTAACTCCTCTTGGTTATCGGGATTGGCCTCAGTAAAAGTCTCATCACCACATCGACCGCGATTCATAACATGATACCATGCATTTGGATATTGAATTCCTAGTGGCGTGGACATGAAGTATCTAAAGCAAAACAGCCATCAACAGCCAAACGCAGACTTGCCCCCTTTTTCTTTCATGTCGAAGATCCCGAGCATTTTAAAGCGCTGGAGACATAAAGATGGATTCTCCAAATAATCCTTTTTTAGAACTGTAAATATGAAGAGTGTCCCTTTTTACGCAAATTGTTAATATTGACAATAATGATACAATGTGTATTAATACACACTATGGATAGCCGGAAAATTATAAAAATACTCAAGCAGAATGGGTGGTACGAGACTGCAAAAGTCGGCTCTCATACCCAGTTCCGGCATCCAGAGCGGAAAGGGTGTGTCACCGTTCCACATCCCAAAAAGTACTTACCGATTGGCACATTGAAAAGTATCGAGCGCCAGTCAGGCATCAAATTCAGTTGAGGTATTACCATGGCGAACTATATTGCTATCGTTCATAAAGAAGCCAAATCAGATTTTGGCGTATCGTTTCCGGACTTTCCAGGGTGTGTCACTGCTGGAAAAAATATCGATGAAGCAAAGGATATGGCTCAGGAAGCTCTGACTCTTCACATCCAAGGTATGCTCGAAGACGGCGATCAATTTCCCGATCCCTCTCGGCTCGAAGAAATCATGGGCGATCCCGATTACGCCAATGCGATCGCTTATTTGGTCGTTTCGATACCTGATACCAAACCCCGTACGGTCAGGGTGAATGTTACCGTGCCTGAAATGACGCTGAAGCAGATCGATGCCGCTGCTAAAAAACGAGGTATGTCCAGATCATCGTTCTTAGTTCATGCCGCGCAGAATGCTATCCAATCTATCGAGTCCGATGCATCTGCCTAGTCTTTTCCTCCCGGATAATGGATCTGGGGGACGTACATAAAGACATTAATTTCTCAATTCCTATCTCTTCATACGGAAAGGGAGGAACATAGGTACTCTTTTCTTGTATTGTACATAAGCCTCTCCAAGACGCCTTGCCAATTCGGGTTCTTCGACCTTCTTCAGCTCCCACACATTAATGATGATAAACAGGGGTGTAAAGATAAGTGCCAGCGACAGAGAACCTAAGGCGATACTGAGGCCGAAGAGCTGTATGAAGATGCCGGTAAGCATGGGGTTGCGTGTGAATCCGTACGGGCCTGTTGTTACGAGCTTTGGAGGAGGGCTGAAGGGAACGGGCGTACCCCGGACCCGTAAGAAATAGGCTACTGAAAAGAGCATAAGGAATAATCCAAATACGATAAGACAAAATCCGATGACCAGACTCAAAGGATAGGAGAATGCTTTCGGAAAACCCAGCCATTGATCAACGGCAAGGGACAGCAGAACAAAGAAGGCAATTAGGGAAAGATAAAGGGCGCCGGCAATTGGAGCAAGGATTAATTTTGCTCTCCAACCCCCCGTGGCTACCTTATAAATCAGGTCTGTCCATCTG
>CAZUHR010000480.1:0-2376 GCA_964620335.1 uncultured Desulfobacteraceae bacterium | reverse complement strand
CAAGAATGGTTTGATCCTCAATTCAATATGATTGAAGAGGCTGATCTTTTCCGAAGAATATCATATAAATGGAAATTGGATATGGTAAATGAGCCGTTAGTTAAATGGCGGGTTCATTCAGAAAGTTTGACATTTTCCAAACCCCATCTTCTTTCTGAGGAAACTTCGCTTATGCTAAGCAAATATCGAAAAATCTTTCCCGAATTCAGCCATAAATTTTCTAAAGAGATTAAAATCCTTCAACACCAAATTAATATTAATAATGCATTGATTTTTCTGAGCTTAGGTGAAAAATATAAAGCTAGGAGTTGTTTGTTTCCATATGTCTTTTCAAGTATAAAGACCTTTGTCTTATTCTTGATAACTATTTTTCCTAAAAGCCTTATCTCTGCGGTTCTAAAACATAGATTGATATTACCATCGCATAAAAAATAAGGTCATGAGTGTAAAAATTAGTTAGTGCCCATCCATGAAGGGTTAATTATCTGAAATTCATATAAAAAAAGCGCATTTTAAGGTGGACAAATTCTCCAATTAGTTGTTATAAAAAAAGTGCAAACAATTAAAATAACAGCAAAAACGGAGAAAGGAGCCACCCCAAAATGCGCAAAAACTACCAAAAACAGATGCCTCTCACCATAACCAACATAGATCATCCCCACGCCGAGGAGCTGGAAGGCATCAGCCAAATCCTCGATGAAAACCCTATCATTTACGAATGGGTTTTGCAAGATCTTACCCGCGACGTGATGCGCACTGATACCGGGGCCGAAGGGATGAGTGCAGAGCAAGTCCTCCGGGCTGCAATCATCAAACAGATGGAAGGGTACAGTTATGAGGAGTTGGCTTTCCATCTTCTCGACTCGGTCTGTTATCGTCGTTTCTGTCGTATCGGCATTGCTGATAAAGGATTCCAAAAGTCTGCCCTGTGCAACAATATTAAAGCGATAACCCCTGAAACATGGGAGGCCATGAACCGTATCCTGGTGGCTTATGGCCAGGATAAAGGGATTGAAAAGGGAAAACAGGTTCGAATCGACTGCACCGTGGTTGCTTCCAATATCCATGACCCAAAAGATTCCAGTCTTCTTTGGGACTGTGTCCGCGTCCTTAACAGAATGCTTGGCCAGATCAATGAACGATTTGATGATTTAGGCATCCCATTCAGTGATCATACGAGAAGAGCCAAGCGGCGGATGTTAGAGATCATGAATGCCAATAGTAAAAAGGCCCGGGACAAAAAATACGAGGATCTTCTCAAAGTCACTCACATGACGGTCAACTATGCTCTTACAGCGGTCTCCTTAATCGAGGCTCACGCCTTTAGCCATTCCTCTTTGTCAGAAACAGCCCAGGAGTTGGCTGAAGAACTGAAAGAAATTATTCGTTTGACTCATAAGGTTATTGACCAAACGACCCGAAGGGTGATCCATGGTGAATCTGTCCCTGCCTGTGATAAAATTGTCTCAATCTTTGAACCCCACACTGACATCATTGTTAAAGATCGACGGGATACATTTTATGGTCATAAAGTTTGTTTGACTGGTGGCCCATCCAATCTCATCACCGATTGTTTGATTCTTGATGGTAACCCTGCCGACTCTGATTTGACCAATCAAATGCTTGAGCGTCACAAAGAGATCTACGGGCATTATCCTCTCAAGGCTGCCCTGGACGGCGGTTTTGCTTCAAAGAAAAATTTGGAATCCGCCAAGGGCAAAGGCATAAAGGATGTTTGCTTCGCTAAAAAACGCGGCCTTGAAGAGGAGGATATGTGTCGCAGTACGTGGGTATACAAACGGCTTCGCAGATTCCGTGCCGGTATTGAATCCGGGATTTCCTGGCTTAAGCGGTGCTTTGGGTTTGCCAGGTGCATGTGGAAATCATTGCCCTCCTTTCACAGTTATGTATGGGCAGCCGTTGTCTCAGCGAACCTTCTGACATTAGCGAGAAGTTGATTTTGGGCAACACCTGAAAAATACAACAAAATAAGATACGCCTTATAAAAGAGAAGGTAAAAGTGTGTCTAATTGCAGATAAAGTGCATTAAATGTGTTGTATCCGATGTCGAAGAAGCCCATCATCCGTGCATTTGAGCATTAGGATAGGGCGTGCAATTTTCTAAGTTCCCAGAAATCGCCCATTTCTGGATAGACACTAGTTTTCTGACTCATAAATTCTGCTTGTTTTTTTTGGTAATCTAAAATGTTAGTTTATTAATTATATATCATTCACTTTTTTCTTGAATATCTCATTTAAAACCCATATAATATTAAAAATTAGATCAGTATATAGACAATAATGGGTGAAATAAAAGGAGGTATTCATCATGTTAAATTACCAGGCTATCAAATTTTACCCGGAATTATCAGAAAC
>CAZUHR010000479.1:0-2396 GCA_964620335.1 uncultured Desulfobacteraceae bacterium | reverse complement strand
CTGGTGGCCTTCAACTCCATCTTTCAGGTGATCTTCTTTTCTATTTACGCCTATATCTTCATCACTGTTATTCCCCAATGGCTGGGACTGAAGGGCGTTGTCGTGGATATCTCCATTGGCCAGATCGCAGAGAGCGTCTTCATCTATCTGGGTATCCCTTTTGTCGCGGGCGTGATTACCCGCATCATCGGCCTGAACGCAAAGGGCCGCACGTGGTACGAAGAGAAGTTCATTCCCAAAATCAGCCCCATCACTCTGATTGCGTTGCTTTTCACCATCCTGGTCATGTTCTCCCTTAAGGGCGAATTCATTGTCCAGCTTCCCCTTGATGTGATGCGGGTGGCCATTCCCCTCTGTATTTATTTTGTGATCATGTTCTTTGTCTCCTTTTACCTTTCCATGAAGGCCGGAGCCACCTATGAACAGTCCACTACGCTGAGCTTCACTGCGGCTTCCAACAACTTTGAGTTGGCCATTGCCGTTGCCGTGGCCGTCTTTGGGATCGACTCGGGACAGGCTTTTGCAGCGGTCATCGGCCCCCTGGTGGAGGTGCCTGTGCTCATTAGTCTGGTAAATGTGGCGCTGTGGTTCAAACGCAAGTATTTCCCTTATGCAGTGGAAACCCCCACTGGGGTCTGCCATGTAACCTGCCAAAGATAATGAGGGTACCCGTGTTTTTTTAAAAGTTTTTTAGCGCCGCTGTTATGCTCTTTGGCCTTTCATCCGGCATGGAACAAGGAGAAAACGATCTATGAAAACAGACCGAATTGCCAGAAAGACGTGGCGGGCCATCTGGCAATCAGGAGTAATTATTATTTTGTCCGCCGTGGTGGGACTCTTGACGAATCAAGGCCGGTCCAATACGCTTCCATTGGTAGCCGAATGGTCTCCGGAATCAAAATTGACCGCAGACTCCATGGAGAGCCTTGTCATCTCTCTCGAAGAAGCCAAGACCCTGTGCTCGGATAAAGGGGCTGTATTCCTTGATGCGCGATCTCCCGAGGATTATGCACAGGGACATATTCGGTGCGCTCAAAACATACCATGGCAATCTTTTGACGAATACCTCGACCGCGTCTTCAATATGATTCCGGATGATGCCTGGATCGTGACCTATTGTGACGGTGAGACTTGTTCCCTGAGCGAAGACCTTGCCAAAGAGCTGGTTTCCATGGGTTACGAAAAGGTAAAGGTCCTTTTAAACGGTTGGACGAGATGGTTTGAGGCTGGATTCCCCATCGAGGTGGTAAAAAATGCCTCTTGTGAAAAACACAGGATTTCATGATAATGGCTGAAGGTCAAACTGGTTTTCTCAGGATGCGTTGGAAACAGGATGGGCTTTTTCCCCTAGCCGCCCGCCTGATTCTCGGGGCGGTATTCATTTACGCGAGTATCGACAAAATCGCTCACCCGGAGGCCTTTGCAAAAGTGGTCTATAATTATCAGATCCTCCCGGACATCCTGGTCAATCTTACGGCGATTATTCCTCCGTGGCTGGAGTTGATCCTGGGGTTCTTCTTGATTATAGGCCTATTTCGGGAAGGGAGCGTGGGCATCGTAACGGCACTTCTGGTCGTCTTTTTGGGCGCCATGATCTTCAATCTGGTGCGGGGCCTGGATATCCACTGCGGTTGCTTCAGTACGAGACAGGAAGCCGCCTCAAACATCAGTATGTGCCTATATGTGTTCCGGGATGGACTATTTCTTTTACTGGGACTTTGTCTTCTCTCCAGCATTTTTTTGGGGAAACAATAATTTTGATCGATTTTTCAGCGAGACCTCTGAAGATGCAGGAGTCTGGAGACCGGAAGGAGAGAAAATAAGACTCTAAGTTCTTTAAGTTAATGGATAAACCTGAGTTTCGGGACAAAAATAAAGGGGAGAAAAGAAATGGAAATGCATGCTGCTCAAATCATTGCCTTGCTTGCAACCGGTATCGGCGTCGGATTTGCTTCAGGTCTTTTAGGTGTTGGGGGGTGTTTTATCATGGTCCCGGTACAATTCTGGGCACTGAAATCCATCGGCGTGGACCCTACCATTGCCATTAGAATCGCCTTTGGAACCAATCTCCTGGTGGTTCTTCCCACGGCCTTCAGTGGTGCAATGACGCATCACAGAAAAGGAGCCGTCCTTTGGAAGGCAGGGATGACATTTGGCATCGCAGGAGCCGTCAGTGCATTTTTTGGAGCCTTCATTGCATCGCACTTACCAGGAAAGGTCTTGACGGTCTCCTTCGGAATTGCCGTCATCCTGGGCGCACTGCGGATGCTCACGGCCAAACCGCCGCAAATTACAGAGGAACCCTCCGATAGTATAGCCGCTTTCATCCTGTGGGGCATCCCGCTGGGCATTGTCTCGGGCATCATCGGGATCGGCGGGGGCGTGCTTATGATCCC
>CAZUHR010000478.1:0-2398 GCA_964620335.1 uncultured Desulfobacteraceae bacterium | reverse complement strand
ATGGTAGGCCCTTTGACGAACTTGAGCTGCTGGTATTCAATCCGCTCCTGGGTTCCACTTCGGACTACTGCCAACAGCCCCCCTGATACACAACTGAAAACCAGAACAACTACAAAAAGCCTTATCATTTCACGCATGTTCAGTTTCCTTTCCCATAGCCTTTGGTCTGATTTTATCCAAAAGTGGGTTTGCAACGTTCACCAGCAGGATAGCAAATACCGCTCCATCAACGAAGGCGCCTATATTGCGAATAAGAACCATCAGAAAACCGGCCGCGGCTCCGTATATTAACATAGGAATGAAGTTTACCGGTGAAGATGAATCCTCGGTGAGCAGAAAGAACGCCCCGATCAATGAATATCCCGTCAGGATATGAAACATGGGGGGTGCATATTTATCAGGATCAGCTATATTGAAAAAATAGGCGGTTACAAAGACGCCTACAAGAAATGACAGGGTAATTTCCCACCGGATATGACCGCGCAGGATCAGATAAAGCCCTCCGACGATCAGGCCGAGTCCGAAAGTCGTGCCAATGCCTCCTGACTGCTGGCCCAGAAGCAGTCCTGTTAGGCTGTAATTTGAAAGGGCCGATGTTCCCATATGCTTGACGGCGGCAAGCGGATATACCATATAGAAACCCAGGTCATAGTCTAACAGGGCCTCATTGAAGTCCATAAAGCCTTTCCATGAGAGCATGATTATGGCAATTGCAACCAGTGAGGGGTTAAAAGGATTACAGCCCATTCCGCCATAGATCTGTTTTCCTACAATAATGGCCACGAATGTGCCCACCACTACCAGCCACCAGGGCGCTGTAGCGGGTAAGAGCATTGCAAATAAAAGGCCGATAACAGCGGCATTTCCATCGCCTATGCTGGCGGGGCGTTTCATGGCAATATCCATAAGAAGCTCCCAGATCATGGCACATGATATGGACAATGCCAGGACACCAAGCGCAGGGAGTCCGTATTGAAAAATTCCCATTATCACCGCAGGAAGCGCTGCGATCATAATGTTATAGCTTTTTCCTGATATACTGCTTCCGTTGTGCCAGTAGGGTGCATGCGAGCTGACAAACAACTTCTGATTATGCATTGGATTCCTCCGCGCTCTGTATCCGGAAAAACTCGTATTTACCGAGCATGATATAATGAAATACCGGGATTCGTGCTACACACACATAACTGCAAAGCCCGCATTCAATGCAGGAAAGCAGGTCATATTGCTCAGCGGCCTCTTCGTAAAGGCCGTTTTCCAGTAATCTTACCAGCATATTCACCGGCACTTTTGCCGGACAAGCCCTCACACACTCCCCGCAGTTAATACAATGGCTACCGGACCCGATTACAATCTGCGACCTGTCCAAAACCATTATGGCGTCTGTATCGGGTGAGACCGGCATGTCTTCAGAGTAAATTGCGGTGCCGGTCATGGGACCGCCCAGAACGATCTGGTCTCCGTGCTCTGTCTCAATGCTAAGGGCCTTGAGGACGTTTTTTACGGGGGTTCCGATCCTGGCCTTGACATTAAGCGGTAGATAATCCTTATTAATAACCGTCACTATTTTGTCGACAGGGATCTTCCCTTCCTTGAAGGCATGTGCCAGAGATGCGACTGCCTCGGCGTTAATAAACCCGATCCCCATCTCCTCGCATGTCTTACCTGTTTGAACTGCTCTTCCCAATATGTTTTTTGCGATAATTTCCAGCAGGGTATTGGGATAAACAGGATCGATTGCATGTACGGAGGCACCTGTTTTCTCAGCCTCTGCGGTTAAACCGGTAGGCACAACGATGAATATCCTGCTCGCACGAGTAATCTTTTTAAGATGCTCAATCCCTTCTATTAAACTCTCTGTTTCGGTCTCAAGTACAAACTGGTTCGTTGAAATAAAAAGATCCTTATCAATGCCGTTTATGATAATGGTGTTGACAGGAATTTGAAAACTCAAAAGGCATGGAAAATCAGGATTACCGGGAAAGTAATCAAAAAACTCGAGGGCAATTTCAGGACTGACTTTTTTACCTTTCTCACTGAATTCATTGTCCCATTGATCATCACCTTTCGCTTCAATAGTAACAGCCGGGCAGGCCTTCCCCAGATAGCCTGTATATTCAGAAATGCCGGTAATGCTTCCTGTGACCGTTGAGATAAGATAGTCTTTGCCGTCCCCTGTGAGCCTGAGCTTTTGACCGGTTATGACCTTATCTCCAGCCTTGAGGATAAGCTCGTGGGTTTTGATACGGGGAGATAAGAAGATGGTGACCTTTTGTGGCAGCGGTATCTCCTTAATGGGGCCATGGTCGCCTTTTGCAACTACCGGATATTTCAGACTGGGCCTTGCCAGACCGAAAAACGGTCTCTTTATCATGTTAGCCTCCTGATCATGAGAAAG
>CAZUHR010000477.1:0-2403 GCA_964620335.1 uncultured Desulfobacteraceae bacterium | reverse complement strand
ACCTAGGACAGATACGGCACCTTTCGTTTACCTTTCCCTTTAAGATAAGAACAGGATGATATGTCCCACGACAGGGGCTGACCCCCATTCTCTTCCAATAGTCTGGCCTTAAAAAACTCTTCTCATCACTACCTGCCCGTTTTATCAAGTTGTAAAACAAAGGGACACCTGAGGGCGCCGGAACCATCGGCGGTAGCGTTCTATTCCTCTAACACCTCGTTTTAAAACAATAATTATGGGCCATGATCTTTCTTGATATTGGCATACCAATTGCATAATTTAATTTGTGAAATTTTTTGCATCTTGTTGTGTCCGGCATCCGCAGTCGTTTTTCGACGGCCTTTGATGGCCTACAACCGGCGGGATACCTTTCCTGCCGGTCACAAAAACAAACGGTGGGACTTTTTATGGGGAAACAAACAATATACCTTTTCGTCCTTTTTATGACCCTTGGCCTGTTTTCCGGATGTTTTGATGAAGAACCTGTCCAGAAAATCGATTTTAGCAAACGGGTACCTGCCCATTACGTACAGGAAGAAGGGGATGTCATCACCTACGCTTATCTCCCCCAGTACTCTCACACCATGTCTTATCAGAGACACTACCTCCTTCTTGAATATCTGAGGAAAGAAACCGGCCTGAAGATCAAACAGGTATTCCCCGACACCTTTGATGAGCACATGCGAATGGTTGGGCAGGGCAAAATTGATATCTCCTTTTCCAACCCCTTTGTTTATGTCAAAATTTCTCAAAACTACGGTACACAGGCCTTTGCACAGGTCCTGGAGGTTTACGGCAGGAAAAACTTCCGGGGACAGATTATATGCCGTGCGGACAATCAGGAACTCAAGACCCTGAAGGACTGCAAAGGGAAACGATGGATTGCCGTCGACCCCTCTTCCGCGGGGGGGTATCTCTATCCCCTCAAACATTTTTACGACCATGGCATCACCCGCCGGGATTTTTCTGAAATCGCCTTTTCTCCTGGTCCGGGGGGGAAACAGGAAAAAGTGGTGCTTGCCGTTTACGCGGGGAAATATGACATAGGTTCCATCCGGGAAGGCACTTTGAATGTCGTGGCCGACAAAATCGACATCAGCCGGATCCGTGTCATTGCCCATAGTGCATGGTATCCCGGCTGGGTATACGCCTTCCGGAAAGATATCGACCTCCGGTCGGTCGCAAAATTACAGGAGGCTCTCTTTAGACTCAGTTATGAGCATCCGGACCATCGAAAGATACTGGACGCCGCCGATATCGTTGGGATCGTGCCGTCGGATGATTCTGAATTCGATGCCGTTCGGGATTTGATCACCACCCTCGGCATGGACCTTCCAAAAACGGACCGTTCCGCCGCCCAGCGGCAAGGGATGGGAAACCGCGGAAAAACGCCGGGATATCGGCGGGCCCAACCGAAGAACAGGGAGGAAAGCGGCAGGATGGCCAAACTCTTCAAAAGGTGGGATGGTTGCATATGAAGCTCGGTTTCCGAGGCAAGATCTACGCGGGGATTATTTCCATTGTTCTCCTTTCCGGGTTGCTCATGGCTTTCTCGGTCAGGACCGTGGTCTCAGCGGCACTGTCCCGGGAATGCAAGCAGAGGGGCGTATCCCTTGCCGTCAATCTGGCTGCGAGAAGTGAGGACGCCATTCTTGCAGTGGATTTTCTGCGCATGAAGAACCTCATAGATGAAGTCGTGAACCTTGGACCCGACATTTCTTACGCCTTTATTCAGGATCAAAAGGGACAGACCCTTGCACACACATTCAAGGGAGGGTTCCCCATTGAACTCGAAGCCGCCCACAGGATCGGCGATGCAAAGCCCCACAGCCTGAGGCTTTTGGATAGTGGCCAGGAGCTGATCTATGACATCGCGGCCCCGGTTTTTGTGGGTAACCATCGACTCGGAACCGTCAGGCTCGGGCTCTCCAAGACGAGAATCGGAGAGACCACAAGAAATCTTATGCTGATGATTTTCCTGTTGACGGGAATCTCTATCCTGATTGCCGGCCTGGTAGGCGCGGGGTTCGCGGATCGGGTGATCAGGACAATAAAGGGCCTGCGTCAGGCTTCGGAAGAGGCCCTGAAGGGGAATCTCGATGTGCGAACCGCACCCCCTCCCCAAAAAAACTGCTGGGAGATACGAAACTGCAACCTGACATCCTGTCCTGCCTTTGGAAACAGGGAGACACGCTGCTGGTATCTTGGAGGCAAGATGTGCTCCGAATTCCCAGTAAATGGGAACCGGAAATCCACGGAAGAGTGCAGAAGATGTCCGGTCCGGAGGAGGCTGCTGGGAGACGAATTGCAGGAATTCGCAGAATCCTTCGACGCAATGGTCATGGCTCTAAAAAACCACATAGCCCAATTGCAGGCCTCGGAGGAAAACCTGGAAAAGTCGGA
>CAZUHR010000476.1:0-2404 GCA_964620335.1 uncultured Desulfobacteraceae bacterium | reverse complement strand
ATGATTATCTATACCTCGGGCACGACGGGCAGGCCCAAAGGAGCCATGCTCTCCCACTACAATATCCTTAAACTGACGGAATCCTTCATGGAGGCCAATCCGTTTCGAGAGACTGACGAAATGCTCTCCTACCTTCCCCTGGCCCACATCTACGAAAACCTCATATCCGTGTTCGGGGCCATCTGGTATGGCGGGACGGTCAATTTCGTGGAAAGTCTTGACACCTTAGCCCTGAATCTAAGAGAAGTCTCCCCCACAATTTTCTGCAGTGTGCCACGCATCTGGGAAAAATTTGTCTCAATGATCATGATAAAGATGTCTGATTCAACAATTGTAAAAAAAACCATGTACGGCATTGCAGTTAAAGTCGGCCTTCGTTATGTACGCACAATAAAGGGGAGCCGGGAAAGATTCTGGATGGCTTTCCTATACTGGCCCATGTACTGGCTTGTTCTGTACCACTTGAAAAGACAGTTGGGCTTTGATCGGGTTCGCTTAGCCGTATGCGGGGCAGCCCCCGCCTCTCCAGAACTTTTTGAGTATTTCAACGCCCTTGGCATACCCTTGAGAGAGGGCTACGGCCAGACTGAGTCCACAGGTGTTATTGCCGTCCAAAGATTGGACCGGCCGCGCTGGGGATACGTGGGGGAGCCAATACCTGGAATAGAGGTAAAGATAGCAGAAGACGGGGAGATCTTGGCCAGAGGCCCGGGCGTATTCAAGGGATACTTCAAGGACCCGGATCTCACTGCCGAGACCATCAAAGACGGATGGCTTCATACGGGCGACGTGGGAGTAATGGAAGACGGCTTCCTAAAAATCATGGACCGGAAGAAGGACATTCTCATCACAGCGGGCGGCAAGAACGTCACCCCTGCTTTCATTGAAAACAAATTAAAATTCAGTTCTTATATACAGGATGCCGTGGTTATAGGGGACGGCCGGAAATACTTGGTAGCCCTTATTCTTATCGATGAAGATAACGTTACAAAACATGCCCAGGACAACCGCATCCCTTTCAGCACATTTGCCGACCTGACACAAAATTCCGAGATAACAAAGCTCATTGAAAAGGAAGTCTCAAAGGTGAATAAAACCCTTGCAAGGGTGGAAACTATAAAGAAATTCCAATTATTGCCCAGGCGATTTTATGAAGAGGATGGGGACGTAACTCCAACCAAGAAAGTCAAGCGGCGTTTCTTGGAGAAGCGTTATGCGGACATGATCGAGAAGATGTACGAAGGATAAGCAGGGATGGATCTTATCGAAAGCTACAAAGAGGAACTCCAGCTCATACGCAAGCCCTGGACCCGTATCTGGGTAGGGGCCTTAGTGCTGGCCTTGCTCTTACTCCCCTGGTATGCCCCGGAACATATAACATATGTCTTCTCGATAATCTTTATTTACACCATAGGCGTTCAGGGGCAAAACCTTCTCATCGGCTACACGGGTCAGATCTCCTTTGGCCAGGCAGGGTTTTTGGCCATCGGTGCATTCACATTCGGGCACTTGAGTCGTCTCGGTATCCCATGGCCCATAGGACTTGTCTGTGCGGGCCTGATGGCCGGACTGTTTGGGCTGTTGGTCGGCTTTCCCTCTCTCCGTCTTAAGGGACCCTACTTGGCAATTGCCACCTTAGGGTTCGCTGTTGCCGTATATCAGGTCTTTGTTAATTCAGAGGTACTCTCTGGAGGACGCATGGGTCTGATCATTCAAAAACTCATCCCGCTTTTCGGCCTGTCGCGGATCACATTTTATTACTATTTCAATTTTCTGATCGCCCTTTTATTCACCCTGATCTCATATAACATCATCTCTTCCTATATGGGACGTGCATTTATTGCCATCCGTGACAATGACATTGCCGCGGAGGTTATTGGCGTAAACCTGACTCGCTACAAGTTGCTTTCTTTTGCCATCAGTTCGTTTTATACAGGAGTTCAGGGAGGGCTTTACGGCCTTTTCCTGGGATACCTGGAACCCAATATGTTCACCTTTATGGAGGCCATAACACTTTTTGTAGCCGTCATAATCGGTGGCCTTGCGTCGGTAGAAGGCTCGATCATGGGAGCAGCTTTTGTCATTTTAGTGCCCCAGGCATTCAGCGCATATAGGGAAATGGTGCCCGTAGTATACGGCGTGACCATACTCATAGTGTTGATCTTCGAACCATTGGGACTTTACGGCAGGTGGTTCAAGATGAGATTATATTTTCGAAACTGGCCGTTTCGTTAACGAAGCTGAGGCTTCACTAAAGGCTCCTGAGAGGAAAAACAGATGACACAATTCCTTCAGTACGCAATTTCAGGCCTTTCTACAGGCAGCATCTATGCCCTTGTGGCCCTGGGGTTGGCACTGATCTACCGCTCCACCCGCATTCTTCATTTTGCCCACGGTGATATCA
>CAZUHR010000475.1:0-2437 GCA_964620335.1 uncultured Desulfobacteraceae bacterium | reverse complement strand
CGATCAATCAGCCCGTCCCGGCGCATCAGTATTCCGTCCAGGATTATAACGCTAACGTTTTTACGCATAACTTCCGATGAATAATCCATCACGGGTTCATTGCCAACCTTTTGCCGGCGGAATTTATTAATTGGATTCAACCTAACGTTCCTGGCTTTATCCGTGTCGGCATTTTTTTAAACCGATCTCAATTTGTGCATGCCTCCAAAACCAAAGGGGTCACCATCTCCAAACTCGATGAGTATTACTGGCGCAAGGATTTTGGTCACGTATAAACGCTTTGGAACCACCATTTTAACCTCATTAAAAATATTTTTTTACTGATTTTCACCATCTCCCGTCGATTGGAATACGCAGAGTTGTCGCCACAGAGCCATCTGGTCAAATTCGATCCAGCCTTCCACAACCTTTCCAGCAGAGATGCGATGGATAAGGATTTCGGTTACCCGCACCTGCTTGCCAATAGCTGCCGTAGAAGGGATATCCTCCAGGCCGCCTTTGTATGTACCGCTCGCTGTGAGGCGGGTCACTACTTTGTCTCCTTCGGCAATCTGATCCTCAATTTCAAGATGGAAGTCGAGAAAGGCAGAACGAATCGTGGTGATATATTGTTTTTCTGCCTCAAGACCAGGCATCTGGCCATGCGGAGCGCTATGGTTGAAATAGTTAGTGGCAATTAAATCCTCTGCCACAGTCACGTTTCCTTTGTTATAGCACTCTTCAAGCCAGCAACGGATGAGGGCCTTGTTCTCTTCGATTGACATGATATTCCGTCTTTTCTCTTTTCCTCGAGTTTAGACAAAGGCTAAAAACAGGTTTTTGATTTAGGATCAATAGTTCACTTTTGTTTAACCTATGTTTATTGAGTTGATCCTAACCTCGGCAAATTGTAAGATATGCTCTAAATCTGCCCTAAATTTGACAGATCCTCGACGAAAGATTTCTTGCCATGATCTTTAATTCGATAAATATCGAAATGTGTGACGATATACTTCGGATATCATACGCTTTTTAGGGTTGTCAATTTTTAACATTTAGCAGGAACATACAATTCAACCCCGAGAACTGGAATCAACGATATCATCAATTTTTTTAGCGGAATAAAATTATAGCTTTGTTGGAGATACCAAAAGTTTTTAACCGCAAAGAAACTTCTGATATAATGTAGGCTGTTATTTGAATAAATTTTCAAAGATTATTTTTCAGCCATAAAATCACAAAGTCGGTTGATTCCTTTTTTTTAAGAATTTCAATGCCATGGCCAGGTCCTGACCAGATCTTTAATTCTTTTTTTCCATTCTTCCAACCATAATATAGTTTATTGTTTTCAGCAGCTTTGTAATTGCCTCCCCAGTCCTTTGTTGCTGTCATAAAAAGAATTGGTTTCTCACCGTAATCTGACAAGAGCTGTTTAATTGATTTGTGTCCCGGAAATGCCTCTTCTCCTGAAAGTGAAATTAATACCAATGCTTTTAAGTCGTATTCAACTCCGGATATTATAGCCACTCTCGACCCAAGACTTGTGCCAATTAGAGCTATGCGTTCTGGATCTACTTCTTTTTTGCTTGATAAGAAATTGATACCACCCTTTGTATCGTATTTCACGAGTGCCATTAAATCCTGTTTTTGGATTGTTCTAATTTGTTCCTCACGGTTTTTTGCTTTCGCTATAAGATCCTTGTATCTGAGATCCATTGCTAAAACAGCAAAACCCTCCTCATTTAGTGCAACATAGAAACCCTGGCCCTGTGGGCCAGGTCAGAGTTCAATAGGCTCTGCCTTTTGAACGACTCATCTGTTACAACTAAAGCTTGAGTTGCCCCACAACTTAAGCCAAGGAGTAACAAATGAGTCGATTTCGTAAACTATCACAAACGATATGGCATTGCCAATATCACATTATTTGGACACCGAAATACCGTTACCGGATTTTAACCGGAGATATTGCGCAAGATATTGATAATTGCGTGCGCGGCTTTTCGGAGCGATTAGGCTGTGAGATCACTGAAATGAAGGTGCAAGCAGACCATGTGCATCTTCTTGCCATGGTGCCGCCGAAAGTTTCAATTTCAGACTATCTTGGAACGATAAAAGGTCGCACAGCCATCCGAATTTTTAATAAGTACAAGGAGCTAAGACAAAAACCCTATTGGGGTAATCAGTTTTGGTCCAGAGGGTACTGTGTCGATACAGTCGGTCTGGATGCTGAGATGATTCAAAAATACGTTAAACACCAGCAAGCCAAAGAGCAACGGATAGACAAACAACGGCAACTTTTTTAACAACGCAGGGGCAACTCAACCTTTGCCCCCTCAGGAGGCAAGGCAAGGTATCCCCTTCCAGGGGTTTCCAAAGCCGGCCCCTCTGGGGTCGGATTTTTACTGGATATTAGGATCTCAAACCATGAAGCGACCCTTGGCAATCAGTTTTTTTATCA
>CAZUHR010000474.1:0-2439 GCA_964620335.1 uncultured Desulfobacteraceae bacterium | reverse complement strand
GACGAACAGACGTGCCTTGTGTCACATAAGTTCGGAGTTCCCAGTACATTACACAACCTCACCATATAGGCCTCGTATCCCTTGGGATCTCCGTTGCTGAAGACTATCGATTCCGCACCGTATCTCTCTTTTGCACGGTTCATTGCATCGGCTATTGTCTCCAAGGCTTCATCCCATGGAATCCTTTGCCATTTACCTTCACCCTTGCTCCCTGCTCTCTTCAAAGGGTATTTGAGACGATCTGGGTGGTAGAGGCGTTCCACAGCAGCCTCGCCTTTTATGCACAGTTTGCCCATATTTACAGGACAGTCGGGATCGCCTTCAACCTTGATCACTTTTCCATCGTGAAGGTGTACAAGTACCCCGCACAACCGGTAACACATATTACATGTGCTCTTCACCACTTTTTCTTGTGTTGTCTTATCCATAAATTTCACTCTCGCGGGCTAAAGCCTTAGGCCGCACTCTCCAGAATATAAACTGCATTCTGGTCGCCGTCGACCTTCAAGCGATCGCCGGTTTTGATCTTCTTGGTCGCCTCCCTGGTACCGATAACAGCCGGGACTCCATATTCCCGAGCTACCAGCACGGCATGTGATAGACTTCCACCCGCATTGGTCACCACACCGCCGACGATACTGAATGCAGGAGTCCAGGGGACACTTGTAGCCACGGTGACCAGTATCTCGCCCGGCTGCAGTTGATCCAAATCCCGTTCATTAAGGATAACGCGGGCAATCCCTTCAACAACGCCCGGGGATGTAGTAGCGCCGTAGAGATCGGCGTTTAACTCGGCCTTGATCTTGGGCGGTGCGGATATAACGCTGGCGCGACGCACTGCCAGGGGAGGCAAATTTGCCATGTCCCCGTAAAAAAGTTCGGGCTCGATCTTGTTATAACCCTCCCACTCCTCTTTGCGCGCCTTGACATAGGGGCGGAGGTTGATACGATCCATAACTATCAAGGCCTTTCTCATCTCATCAGGGAACAGAAAGAAAATATCATCACGCTCATCAATAACGCCGTTTTGGGCAAAGCGTCTTCCTATTTCCAGAAACACATGCCGTCCGACGGCTGCTGCCTGCTGGTCAAGATACCAATTATGCTCCTCGCTGAAAACACTTGCTTTCTGCGCCATCCGCATCAGTTTCTCAAAGAATTCTTTTTGTCCGGGAGGCACCCTACCCAGCACTTCCTTCTCTGTCTCCACGCGTTCTTTGGCCAATTGCTCTCGCTGGGCATCAAGTGCAAAGGACCCACCTTTGGCTATCGCCTGCTTAACATCACGTAGTGCCAGACTGGGGTCTTCAATCCAACTCGGGCTGCATATATCCCACATGTCGGTGTTCCTCCAGCCCTCGACCTTAAGCCACTCAAGGTATTCCTCACGCCACTTCCTTCCGGCATCACTTTCCTCAAGCGCGGCCATCAGCTCTTTATTATCCTTTGTGCTCATGAAGAGATCACCAAGTCCTAATTCCTGGGCCTTGTCGCCAAATTGCCACAGGTCTCTGTTGACTTGAAACAGTCGGTTGGGAAAGCCGGAGCACAAGGCTTTGAACTTGGGGTCTTCTATGTCCATACCTAAAAGCTCCCGGCAGACCTCTGCAAATCGGATATAAATACCGAACGTGGGCTCCATCCAGTAAAAGTGTAGCGGCCGCCATCGGTAGTGAAAGCGATTAATGAAGTCCTCGAGGTGTTCCCAAAGCTCGACATTGCTTGCCCCCTGACGATCAAATGTCCTGAAATGCTCCACGATTGGCATCCATTCCGCCATCTCCTTCTGCCATGCACCATCCCAATCCATGAGCATCGGCTTCACTTTCTCTGCAAACACTTTCTCACGCTGTGGAATATCCTCGGGCTTTGTTACTATGATAGTAAAGTAGATATAGCCATTTATGATTCTCCAATCCGTGCCCTGGGTCTCAGGCATGGATATCCATTCCGATCCCCACTGGGCGCCCATAGTTGTACCGTCGCACCACATCATAGCATTTAGCGGACGTGTGGGTTTCGGGAAATGGGTTAGGTCAGCCATCCATACTCCATAGGACTCTATATCCTTCACCGGATCAAACTCATACCGAGTCAAACCATAACAAGCTGCCATTTTCTCCTCCTTTCCGCATTAACGGCTGTTATTTTTAAAACTCCTGTTTCTTGGCTTCAAAATTAGGGTTTTACAAATAAGAAAGAATAAGGACACCACCTTCAGTGCCCTCGCTTACAGGTCGAAAGTCGCTCTTATCAATTCATCTATGACTTTTGATGTGGAACTCGGCGCTTCTTTGGCTTTTATTCCTGCAACAGGGCGTGTCTGGAGTAAAAAAATGTTTTCTGGAAAAGGGGAATCATTACTAAGAGTCCACTCCATATCCTGCGGAATTCCGAAGTGCGCTTCCAATGCCTTAGCCAGTTCTGCTATCTTTATCA
>CAZUHR010000473.1:0-2440 GCA_964620335.1 uncultured Desulfobacteraceae bacterium | reverse complement strand
AGATACGTTTTTTAGGGTTTTAAATCTTTTAATGAGTTTCTTTAAATCCCTATCGAATTCAGGCAGCCGGGAAATCTTATTGAATATTTTCACCATATTCTCTTACCGAATAAGGTGGAGTTCTGTAAAAAACAGACTCATATTCAATAATCCCTTGATCTTCCGTTGTCAGCCAGGGCACATCGTTATGAGAATACTCACTTATCTGAGAGGCATTCATATCAGATAGCCTGTTTAAAACATCGTCAATGACTTCCATCTCGTTCGCTTTCAGGCCGGACAGGTCAGCTTTTCTTAAGGGCAGATATTTGGTCTGTGGATATTCGAAATATTTGCTGTCGATTTTAACAATCTCCCCAGCGTTGACCATTTTCTCTACTATCTTTTTAAATTCCTGTGGCGTTGGCCCGTAATGATTTTTTATGTAGGTTGCACCAATCAACTGTTCCTCATATTTTTCGTAAAAGTCAAAATCAATGAAGTAGAGGAGCTTATAAATCACCGTTTCGCCAATGTTAGGCTTAGAACCAACTTTATTGAGAGTATAGACAAGGACTTCCTTGAACTTTTCTATATTCTTTTGAGGCACGTTGACTCTTATATTGGGCTTTGCTTTTTCTCTTCTCCCGGTCTTCCCTACGGTTATCTGCGGCTCCTTTTTTAGACCAAGCAGATGTTCTACAGAGATATTAAAAATATCCGATAATTTTATTAACTCATCAGCAGACAACTTTCTCTCGCCATTCTCTATTTGAGATATGGTTGGGCGTGAAACCCCTAACAAATCTGCAAGTCTTTGCTGGCTGATATCCGACTGGCCCCTCAGTTTTCTGATGCTTTTCCCAAGCCTTATATTAATTTCACTCATCTTCTTCCTCCCTGACTTATCTGAATGACATCACCATAACCTTGGAAAGATATCCTGTCAAGGAAATGTTGGATAATATTACCAGAACCATTTATTCAGTTCTTTTTAATTGTTTTGTTCTCAACACCATTAAGATACCCCAAATCCCGATCCATTCAGAGGTATGTGAAATAAATAACACGATAAATCTTGACGCCTATTTTTTTTTGTGATAGGGAAAGAATTTCTTAAAAAAAGCCAAGAAATTTGGCAGGTTATATAAAACTCCAGTGAGGATAATTTCCGATCCGGAAAAAACATCAATAGAGAAGGAGGGTTAGATTTATGGCTTACAACGCAGTAAAAATGGCAGACTGGCAGATTTCCGAGGCAGCTGAAGAAAACATGCCCACGCCTGAAGAGTGGGGGGAAAAGTTGGGCCTTGAAAAAGAGGAAGTCCTTGCAATGGGCAGGCTGGCAAAACTAGATTTTCTGAAAATCATTGAACGGCTAAAAGACAAACCGGATGGAAAATACATTGAGGTAACCGCCATCACACCGACACCTTTGGGTGAAGGGAAAAGCACAACAGCGTGCGGCCTGATGGAAGGTATGGGTAAAATCGGCCTGAACGTGGGAGGCGCTCTCAGACAGCCATCGGGCGGTCCGACCATGAATATCAAGGGGACCGCAGCCGGAGGAGGCAATTCACTTTTAATCCCTATGACGGAGTTTTCCCTTGGCCTGACCGGCGATATCAATGACATTATGAACGCCCATAACCTGGCCATGGTTGCCCTGACAGCGAGAATGCAGCATGAGCGCAATTACAACGACGAGCAATTGCAAAGGCTTACCGGCATGCCCCGTCTCAATATTGATCCTACCCGAGTCGAACTTGGCTGGATCATCGACTTTTGCGCCCAGTGTCTGAGAAACATAATTATAGGTATTGGCGGCCGTATGGACGGCTTCACCATGCAGTCCAAGTTCGGCATTGCCGTGGGTTCCGAGCTTATGGCCATTCTTTCCATTATCACTGACCTTGCGGACCTGAGAAAGCGCCTCGATGAAATCACCCTGGCCTTTGATAAGGCGGGAAAACCGGTGACCACCGGTGATCTTGAGTGCGGAGGGGCCATGACCGCGTGGATGAGGAATACCATCAATCCCACGCTTATGTGCACGGCAGAATACCAGCCCTGCATGGTGCATGCAGGACCTTTTGCCAACATCGCGGTTGGCCAGTCCTCCATCATTGCCGATCGTGTCGGTCTCAAGTTGTTCGATTATCATGTCACAGAGAGCGGGTTCGGTGCCGACATCGGATTTGAGAAATTCTGGAATGTGAAATGCCGTTACAGCGGTCTCAAACCCCATGTGTCTGTCTTGACATCCACCATTCGCGCACTCAAGATGCACGGTGGAGGGCCAAAGGTAGTTGCCGGCCTTCCAATGCCTGATGAATACACCAAAGAAAATCTTGAATTACTGGAAAAGGGCTGCGAGAACATGGTTCACCATATCAACACTATCCGAAAGGCAGGCATTAATCCCGTTGTTTGTATTAACTGCTTCCATACGGATACCGAT
>CAZUHR010000472.1:0-2442 GCA_964620335.1 uncultured Desulfobacteraceae bacterium | reverse complement strand
CGGTTTACTATTTATATTACGCTATCTGGAAAAAGTCAAGATTTTCAATATGATTCTTAAATTCTGGCATAAGAATAGCCCCCAGTGCTATCCGGGCTGAGTAAACCAGCCTGCTTACCTGCCAACAGAGAATACCCCAGCAGATTATCTCGCATTGAGGTCTCGTATAAAGACTACCCAGTATTAATAAGAAAGTTTTTTTCTTAGGCTTTTGTTCGAAGTTCTCCTGAGATCAATACTTAAGGCAAGGATTATTGAAGGCATAGTTATCCCTTGTAAGGGACTCAGACATTAAGCTTTAATGGGTCGGTACGAAGGAGGTGTTTGGGAGGTTTACCGACAAGGGTCATAACTTCTTCTATGTCAAAGACTCCGTAATATTCACCGGCAAAGATGACCACCTTGTGGATAGTCATTAGATTATCAGCCCGCCAGCGACGTATTCCTTTCTCAGCTAGTTTCTGACCTAAGCTAGAGCGATAGCAATTGGTAGCACTAAACATAGCCAAGGTGAGAAAGACGTGAGCACGCACGGCATTTTCTGTCTTCTTCGGATAGGCCTTAAGGAGCCATCCCTGCTTGAGTTCCCGAAAGGCAAGGTTTTCAATGAGGCAGCGCAGGCTGTATTTCTTGATGATCTGAAAAGGCTGTTCTACAGACAAAGAGGTCAAAAAGACCTTCTCTTTGCCCAGCTCATAGTCTTCCCCTTTCCATCTGGTTACCATCACAGCATTTACTGGATTAGCTTTGTAATCCTTACGGTTTATCTTCTTCTGATGTTCTTCATCACCATATTGATCGTAACTTAAAAGGGCTGTAACACCAACCACCCGCATTTCATCTTTAGCATCTTGTCCACGATAGATAGACTCATTGTCCCTTGCCTCTCGCAGACCACGCATATCCTGGGTGATTTGAAGATTAGTCTTTGCCGGTACAATCCAATCAATACCCAACTTGTGTTTCAACTTCCACAGGGTTAGGCCATCAAGAAAACCTCGATCCATCAACAAGATATTAATCCCGGCCTTCTTTCCCATATTTTTTAAAGCCTTTTGCACCAGATCCAAAGTATAAGGACACTCATGCTCCTGGATTTTAAGCAGTTTAGCAGCTACCACGATTCGAGATTGTATCTCCTTTACAATAATGAGTTTGAAACCATATTCAGTTTTGGGAATTTCCACCAGGTTTCCTTCTTTATCTCGTTTCTGTTCCATAATGGTACGCCGACCAGCCCCTTCACATTTCTCCGTAGTTAAAAGATCTGTGGAATCAATGATAAAGGTGCCTGCCTGAATAAATCCCTTCTTGCATAGGGTTTCGACGGACTTATCCAGAACATAATCGGCTTCCTTTGCGCTTAGCCGTCCCAAGGCAAAAGCCAAGGTCTGGGAGTTCATAGGACCTTCCCTCTTTCCACGATCCCGATCACAAAAACCTTCCTTTATCTGCTTGGCAGTAAATCCGATTATCATCAATAAGGCAGTATCCCTAAAAAGATATCCGGTTACCTTATTTACCGATTGTATACCCAACAGGATTTTCATCTCATAGGTTATAAACAGTTTGGCCAAAGGGATCATAATCCGTTCAAACCCACTGCCCTCAACCTCCAAAGAGGAGAAAAATCCGATAGAAAATAAAAAGATAAAAAAACGATCCAGAAATCCCCACCCTGTACCGGTGATCATTTCATAATCTCCCGCCCCGATTCGTTTGGCTACCTCTTGCTGGTTTCTGGTATAACCCTTCCAACAATAGTCCTTCGATCGAACCTTTTTCTTGTTTCCTCGCTTCCGGCTCTTAACAACTTTTTGCTGAGCTGCCTTTTTAGCCTTTGCTCTTCTTTTTGCCTCTCTTGCCACTGAGCTCCTCCCTCTGGATATTTTCTAATTGATTGAATAAATTCAGAACTTCCTTTTGTATCTTCACCAGCCGGGCCCTTGCACTGCGAAACCTCCGATACCTTTCGGCTGCCTCTCCTACCTCCATTTCCATTCCTGGCTTGAGATAGATCATCCGGGTCTTTCCCCCATCACTTATAGACAGATATTTACTTTTGTGCTTTTCCCCACGGTTGCATTTACATCCTGGCTTTCCGCACCTGCGCGCAAGAATAATTACACTGCCTTTGACCATCCTTCTGGATTTGAGCATCCTTTGGACCAGCCGAGCATGTTCCCGTTGAAGTTCGTGGATTTGTTGCCGAAGCCTGCTGAGATCTTTGGACATCTTATCTGATTGCCTATATATATTATCACTATTCAGATTTGTAGCAAAAAAATTTTATTTTGTCAATTTTTTTTCACTCCACTTGTCCAGCCCCTTCAAAACAGCATTTTTAGCACTCCTGGATAACCATGTCGCTTATGCCAGAACTTCAGATATGATTGAAAAGATACTGGGAGGTGTATGCAAGAACAAAAAAGGCAAGCCTGC
>CAZUHR010000471.1:0-2450 GCA_964620335.1 uncultured Desulfobacteraceae bacterium | reverse complement strand
ATATCGTGAATATGGATAATGCCATGAAATGGGGCTTTGCGTGGAAAATGGGCCCCTTTGAGGTCTGGGATGCCATCGGGATAAACAGGTCCGTGACCAAGATGAAAGAGGCGGGTTATGAGATCCCTGCTTCCGTCCAGGAGATGCTTGATAGCGGAAAGGAGTCTTTTTATAAGAAAGAGGCGAGCGTAACATATTATTATGATTTTGCCTCAAAGGGCTACAGGGAGGTCCCTGTCAAGCCGGGGATTATTTTATTGCCCTCTTTGAAGGATAGGGAGAAGACGGTTGCCGGAAATACCGGTGCCACGCTCGTAGATATTGGTGATGGGGTTGCCTGCCTGGAATTCCATACAAAGATGAATGCAATAGGGGAAGACATTATTCGAATGGCCGCGCAAACAGCTGATATTGTGTCCAAAGATTTTGAAGGGCTGGTGATTGCCAATCATGCGGACAATTTCTCCGTTGGAGCGAACCTGGCCATGGTTCTATTTGCTGCCCAGGAAGAGGAGTGGGATGATCTGGATTGGTCAGTGAAGGCCTTGCAGGACTCTTTAATGAGGCTTAAATATTCGGACAAACCTGTAGTAGCGGCCCCTGCCGGAATGGCCTTGGGAGGCGGGTGTGAAATCTGTCTTGCCTCTGATCGTGTGCGTTATGCGGCGGAGACTTATATGGGACTTGTGGAAACAGGCGTGGGCGTTATCCCCGCCGGTGGAGGCACCAAGGAACTGCTTCTCCGCAATACGGATCACCTTTTTGAAGTTGAGAAGGGCGGTATTTACCCCAAACAGATCGAATTCATGCCGTTTGTGGCAAGGGCCTTTGAGACCATCGCCTTGGCAAAGGTTTCAACTTCCGGACCGGAGGCGGTCAAGCTGGGATATCTTAAGGACACGGACAAGATGACGGTGAATAGAGATTACCTGATAGAGGACGCCAAAAATACGGTCCTGGCAATGAATCTGGAGGGCTATACACCTCCCAGACCCAGGGATGATATCCGCGTGGCCGGTGAAAACACCTTTGCCATGATCAAGCTTGCTCTATGGTCTATGCATGAGCAGGGCTATATAACAGAGCACGATGTAACCGTGGCCACAAAGGTGGGATACGTGCTTTGTGGTGGAAATGTGCTTGAAAATACAAAAGTGAGCGAGCAATATCTCTTGGATCTGGAACGAGAGGCGTTCTTAAGCTTGTGCGGTGATCCCAAGACACAGGCCAGGATGCAACATACTTTGACAACAGGGAAACCGTTGAGAAATTAGCAAGAGGGAGGGAAATGATATGAAAGAAGCCGTGATTGTTGCTGCCTGTAGAACGGCGGTGGGGAAGGCCCCTCGCGGAATACTGAAGGATACACGGCCGGAGCATATGGGATGCGCAGTATTGGGTGATCTATTGAAACGGGCAGGGGATCTGGATCCCATGCTAATAGACGACGTTATTATCGGTTGTACATTTCCAGAGGCCACACAGGGACTCAACCTGGGTCGTGTTCTGGTTATGTCAATGGGGTGGCCGGACCGCATACCCGGGATGACCGTTAACCGATTCTGCTCGTCGGGCCTTCAGGCCATTGCCATTGGTGCGGAAAAGATCATGTGCGGGTTCTCTGATGTGGTTATCTCCGGTGGTGTAGAAAGTATGAGCCAGATCCCCATGGGCGGGAGCATGATGTACCCCAATCCCGCACTGGTGGATATGAGGCCGGGTGCCTATACAGGGATGGGGCTTACAGCTGAAAACGTGGCCGAGCGTTATAACATAGGCCGTGAAGAACAGGATGAATTCGGCGCAAAAAGCCAGCAGAAGGCCGAGGCCGCCATCAAGGCAGGCCGTTTTAAGAGTCAGATAGTTCCTTTGACCGTCAAAAGACAGAAACAGCTGCCAAACGGGCATTTCGAATTTGAAGAGTTTATCTTTGACACGGATGAAGGCATGCGTCCCGGTACTACCAAAGAAGGCATTTCCAAGATCCGCCCGGCCTTCAAACCCGACGGAACAGTGACTGCCGGAAATTCATCCCAGACGAGTGATGCAGCCGCAGGTGTTGTTTTGATGTCAAAGGAAAAGGCCAAGGAATTAGGCCTGAAACCCATGGCGACGTTCAGGTTCCACACTGCAGAGGGGTGCCCCCCGGAATATATGGGTGTTGGACCCTCTGTAGCAATCCCCAAGGTGATGAAGATTTCAGGCATGAGTCTTGATCAGATGGAACTGATTGAGCTGAATGAGGCTTTTGCGGCCCAGGCCATTTATTGCATCAGGGAATTGGGGATAAATGAAGAAATTACAAACGTGAACGGGGGTGCCATTGCTTTGGGTCACCCCTTAGGCTGCACGGGCGCCAAGCTGACTACCCAGTTGATTTATGAGATGCAGGAGAGAAATCTCCGGTGGGGGCTTGTCTCCATGTGCATCGGCTTTGGAATGGGAGCTGC
>CAZUHR010000470.1:0-2457 GCA_964620335.1 uncultured Desulfobacteraceae bacterium | reverse complement strand
ATGGCAGGCAAGACAGGCCAGCGGCTGGATCCCAACCAGGAGCTCATTGGCCAAGGACTGGCAAACATCTGTGGCGCTGTCGGCAAGAGCTATCCGACATCCGGCTCCTTTTCCAGATCTGCAGTGAACCTACAAGCCGGAGCGGTCTCAGGCCTATCCAGCGTGTTCACCAGTCTTGCTGTTGTAATCGTACTTATATTTTTCACCCCGTTACTTTACCATCTGCCACAGTCCGTGTTGGCCGCAGTCATTATGATGGCTGTCATTGGTCTGGTCAATGTCGCAGGTTTTATACATGCCTGGAAAGCCCAGTGGTATGACGGGGCGATTTCCATTATCACTTTTGTCTGCACTCTTGGTTTTGCACCCCACCTTGACAGAGGAATCATGATCGGCGTGGTTCTCTCCCTTTCGGTATTCCTTTATAAAAGCATGAGGCCAAAAATTGTCTCTCTCTCCAGGCGTGAAGATCATGCACTTCGATGTGCAACCACCCACGGGCTTAAAGAATGTGAATACATTGCCATGGTTCGTTTCGATGGGCCGCTGTTCTTTGCCAGTTCAAGTTATCTGGAGGATAATATTATGGAACAGATGCGCAAAAGGAAGAACCTGAGACATATCATCTTAGTGGCTAACGGGATCAATGATATTGATGCCTCCGGAGAAGAGACTTTGTCCTTGCTGGTGGATAGGGTGAGAAGTGCCGGCATAGATATTTCCTTAAGCGGTGTGAATGAGTCCGTTATGCACGTCTTTAAAAGCACGTATTTCACGGAAAAGATTGGTGAGGACCATCTTTATCCGACGATGGAGAGGGCTATTGAGGCCATACATGAAGAAACTCACAGGTCAGGTGGAGAAGAAATATGTCCACTTTTGACCGTTTGCCGCCTTTCCTGATTAAAAGGCAAAAATAGGGGGCTGTTATGCCAGTCATAAGCATGTTCAGTAGTATCTTTTGCAATGAAGAACCTGTAGTCAAGGGACTTTCCATGAAAACCGGATTCGAGCTGGTGAGAGATTCGGATATTGTGTCTGAAGCGAGCAGAAATTCCGGGATACCTGTTAACAAAATGGAAAGAGCATTCTCTTCCAAAACTTCTGTGTTTAATAAGTTCACCCACGAAAGGGAGTGCTCCATTGCTCATCTCAAATTGGCGTTGGCGGGGATGATCTCAAAAGAAAATCTCATCATTGAGGGGTTTGTCTCCCACCTCATACCCAAAGAGGTGAACCATGTGCTCCGTATCTGCCTTATCGCGGATATGCCGTCTAGGATTTCAAGAGCCACCAAAGAGCAGGGATTGCCCGAAAACGATGCTATAAGGTTTATCCATAAACAGGACGAGGAGCGTGCTGTGTGGGTTTATACCCTACTAAACATGAATGACCCTTGGGACGTAGCGCTTTATGACATACTCATTCCCACAGACAAAATGGGCACAGATGAAATTATCAGGCTTGTTGAAGAAAAGATGGAAAACGAGGCGGTTCAAGTTACACAGCACACAAAACAAGCCGTGGAGGATTTTCTTCTCGCGGCCCAAGTTGAGGTAAGACTTGCCAAAGAAGGACATAACGTCAGCGTGAAAGCCAGGGAAGGAAATGTAATATTGACGATAAATAAACACGTTTTAATGTTGAGCCGCCTTGAAGAGGAACTCAAAAATATTGCGGTTCAAGTGCCTGGTGTAAAAACGTTAACAACAAAGGTGGGTCCGGGCTTTCACCAGGCCGATATATACCGGAAGTTTGATTTCGAGGTGCCTTCAAAAGTACTTCTTGTGGATGACGAACGTGAGTTCGTACAGACATTGTCCGAACGTTTGCTCATGAGGGATATGGGCTCGGCGGTGGCATACGATGGAGAATCTGCCCTTCAACTGATCAAAGAGGATGAACCTGATGTAATGATCTTGGATCTCAGGATGCCGGGCATCGACGGCATAGAGGTGTTAAGAAGGGTTAAGAAGTCTAACCCTGAAGTTGAAGTTATTATCCTTACAGGCCATGGGTCTGAGGCTGACAGGGAAATCTGCATGAATTTGGGGGCATTCGCGTATCTGCAGAAGCCAGTGGACATAGATGAGTTGAGCAAGACGATCAAAAGGGCCAACGAAAAGATCCGCCAGAAAAAGGCTGGTGGAAAATAGTCCCCTGGCAAGGAATGAGTTTTAATAGTGCCGGGGAATAAACATTAAATAATAGGTACGACTATGCACTTATGGGACAAACTAAAACCCCCTTTTGGAGAGACAAAAGAAGTAGCTCCCGGTACCTCGAGGCATCTGTTTAATTACCGCCGCATATGGAAATCTGTCGTTTTACTTACTGGAGGGGTTTCGATGATCCCTCTGGTTTTTATTACCTTGGTCAATTATGGGGCAATGCAGCATTCGATTGAATCGGAATTTTTTCTGCGTACTACCCGGATTGCCTCAAACACAAGGCGGG
>CAZUHR010000469.1:0-2499 GCA_964620335.1 uncultured Desulfobacteraceae bacterium | reverse complement strand
CTTCGGTCACCTCATACGATAGATTACCTACGTAGATATTCATTCTGATCTCCTTATTAATCCTAGAAAATATTATGAAAACCTGACATCTTTGTTCTTCTGTTTCGCAATAGTCTTCTACACCTCGTTACCCCTCAGCCGCGGCACATAACCTGGGTTCTATGCAGATGGAAAAACGCTTATCTTTTTCACCGTTCCTACGGCGAATAATATTGCCGGCGCCCGGTTGAAGTATTGTTTGTTTTTGTTTAGCTTTGGATTGATCAAAGTGATTAAGCATCTTCTTAAGTTTTACCTCTAATTGATTCCGTGTACCCTCGTTCATTATTTCTCCTTTTTCTGTTTTATATGCGTTAGAAATTTTTTGATTTTTACCCATGAATGATAACCATAACAACATGGAGAGAGACTCACAAATGATGTATATTAGCAATCAGTTTTACCCTCGGGAGTTTATTAACTGAGGTCACGAGAGCACTGTTTGAATTGGTTCGGGTTTAAAGTGAAAATTATTGGGGTTAAAGGAGTCGATCATTCCATGCGGCAAGATCATTAACCATTTTTGAAAATCAGGTCCTTTTCACAGAGGTCATATCCAAAGGCCAATATAATCTTTCTTTTGGTCTCAATTCGACAACTCATACCTTTCTCAATCCTATCAACAGTCAATGGGGAAATACCCGCGTTCCTGGCAAGCTCCGCCCTACTTATGAGGAGCTTCTCCCTTATTTTTCTGACCGTATTGTGGTCCAAAAATCTTTCCATTCTGATCCTCCTAATGAAGACAGTCCCGCATTATTTCTTTTAGCCCTTGGCGATCCACTCATCAATGATGTCTTTGTCAAATCGCCAGACACTGCCGATTCTAACTGAAGGGATTTTGCCTTCCTTAGATAATTTACATATCGTTATTTGATGCAATTTTAAATACTTCGCCATTTCTTTGGTTGTCATAATCTGTGCCAAAATAGATTCTCCTTTGTAGTTTTCATCTTTTGAAAAGCGTGGCCTGGGGCAGGAAAAAAGAAAAATTTTTATTCCTAAAAGATGCTTCCCACATTAAAAAAGGTAATAAGCAAACTCGTAAATTCTGACGCAGTATTACGCTATGTGCGTAGAGGCCGATAAAAACATCCTGTATCGACGACCTTGTCCTTTAAATCTTGGTACAGAACTCCCTTTTTTGCATAAACCAATGGATACAAGGAATATTACGTTCAGTGATTATAAAGGGATTTCCCTTTTTAATTGAGTGAAGCCCCGCCATTAAGGGGAAAGCTTCACTCATCCACTGAAATGGGAGACATATGTGCCTTTACTTTTGGAGCTCCACAAGCCGTTTAGCACACTCATCGGCAACTTTATAATCGGATTCCTTCTCACCGGGCATTATCGCCCAACCCTGTTTTTTTACATAGTCAGCCCTCTTCCAGGAGTCTAGCGCTTTCAATTCCTTGAGTCGCTCTTCCCTGTTCGGGTCTTGCATAAACTGTGCGACAGAAATCGGCGCCAACCGATCGACTACTGCATTTGTGGAGATTTCGTTAGCCATGGCTTTGGCAGATTTACTTGTTATCACCCATCCCGCCGAAAAAATGACAATAAGCAACACAACCATGCCGACCGCCATTCCCCATGCAAACGGTTTTAAATATTCTCTTTTCATCTTGACTCCTCTCAATTCGATAGGGTTAATCATATAGACCTCCTTGCTCTAAAAAAGGAAGGTCCATCCCTAAAACGAAGGCCATTTCATCCTAAGGATTTACTTGTAGCAGCACGGCTACCATTCATATTTTGCTCGGATAGTAAGATGAGGCCGAAAGATAGGAACGTAATGAAAAGGAAAAGCCCTTTAAGAAGATGGCAGAAGAAAAAAATCTGCTTCTTGCAGCCTTAAGGTATTATACAAGCACCTTTTGTCGCTATGTTACATCAAGCTCCCAACAGAACATCCCCCTTCCACCGGGAGCATGCTTAAGGCATTTTGAGTGGCTTCTTCATGGGAAGTCTCTTTCTTGGGGTTAAAAAGAAAAGGAAAATAACAACCCCTGCCTTTAACAATAAATTCATTTTGATAACTAAAATTTAGACTTGGACTATCACGTCAGGTTGATGATTCATAAAAGCCAATAGAACTATTTTTGGCTTCCCGAGATGCCGTGAAGATTCACGCACACCCGAGAAGCCTTTTAAGTGCCACCTAATGCTCCGTTTGTAAGAGTATAACCTTTGGAGGCTTTAGCCATCGCATGGTTTATAAGTTTTTGTTGAAGCTGGACGGCACTCAAATTTTATTATTTAGACTGATTAAATGGCATACCAATTTTTAAATATTATCAATAAGTATCTCTTATCATTATTTAAAATAATACAAAATAAATTTATTTTCTAAATTATAGATTATTTTATATTAATAAATAAAATATGTCAAGTTTTTATTTTTTTTAAATTAATTTCCTTAATATCATAAGCTACTCTTAATGGGGTGAAAATTAT
>CAZUHR010000468.1:1233-2508 GCA_964620335.1 uncultured Desulfobacteraceae bacterium | reverse complement strand
TCTCTTTTTCTGTTCCTTCGATCACGGTAAGCATACATTCCGGCCCTGTCCACAGCAACACTGGCCGTCCTGAACTGTTTGCTGTGCCCCCCCCTATATCCTTTTGCTTCCTTTAACACTTTGTTTCGTCTTTTCCTGGCCTTAAAGCCCCTCCTGACTCTTGGCATATTAAACCTCTAATAATTATATTAATAGTTCTTGGATTTCGGTTTTCAGGCGGTGATAATCGACCGCCAATTCGTCTCTCGTCTTCTAACCGTATGGAATAAGCCGGGCTATCTGCTTTAAATTAGCAGAATCCACTAAAGTAGATTTCCGCAAACTTCTTTTTCGTTTCGTGCTCTTCTTCGTAAGAATATGGCTCGAAAAGGCCTTATTCCTGGCAATTTTGCCGGAACCGGTAGTTTTAAACCTCTTGGCCGCCCCACGGTTTGTCTTAACCTTTGGCATTTGAAACCTCCGTTCGGAAATAACTCCTACATATTATTCGTATGTCGTAAGACTCCTGCCAGTTAGTTAAAAAGAGCCGTCGCAATTGCGACCTTATCGGCAGGGTCTGATTTACCTTATTGAATAAATATGTGAGCTCTATTTGCGAGTTGTTGCCACGCATTGTGAGCCCCATGAAACTGTTGGCAGTGAAAACACAGCATTTAGTTGACAACTAAATCGGTCTTCACACCAATAGGGCTAAGGATGACCGCTCTTATTGTTCACTTGGGCACGATGACCATGGTCATTCTATTCCGGGCCTCCTGTGCGGGCTCCTGTTCCAGCGTACCTTTATCCATTACCTCTTCGGCTACCCGATTAAGGAGAACCCTACCGGCATCCATATGGGCCATCTCCCTGCCCCGAAAAAAGACTGTCACCCTCACACGGTTCTTATTATCAAGAAACCGTTTAAT
The DNA here is from genome assembly GCA_964620335.1 of uncultured Desulfobacteraceae bacterium. Taxonomy (GTDB): domain Bacteria; phylum Desulfobacterota; class DSM-4660; order Desulfatiglandales; family Desulfatiglandaceae; genus JAFDHL01. The sequence continues at coordinate 1,600 of CAZUHR010000468.1, read as the reverse complement.
ATTCCTTAATTTGAAACCCAAGTCATGATCCTCTGTATGAGGTCTTAGCTTGATTTCCTTGAGCTGGAAAGCCTTGCTCTTTTTGCGTGTTTCCTGGACCTTCTTGCTTGCCTTATATTTGAATTTGCCATAGTCCATTATCCGGCAAACCGGAGGGTCCGAATTCGGTGAAACCTCCACCAGGTCCAGGCCTGCCTCTTTTGCCACTTCCATGGCTTCTCTAAGGGGAAGAATACCAAGCTGTTGCCCTTCAGCAGAAATCAGCCTGACCATCCTTGCCTGGACACGTTCATTTACCCTGACTTCTTCAAATTTTTTGGCTATTGCTACTACCTCCTCTGTCTACAGTCCTCTGAAAGCAGGTCAA
>CAZUHR010000468.1:0-1133 GCA_964620335.1 uncultured Desulfobacteraceae bacterium | reverse complement strand
CTCTGGAAGTGTAAAATCGCACTGGATGGTGGCGCATTGCCATGTTCTACCCAGGGCATCCCTTAACTTGACATCTATCTTTGGCCCATAAAAGGCCCCATCTCCCTCATTAATAGCGTATTGGAGATTATTATCGTCCATTGCTTTAAAGAGTGCTCTGGTTGAAAGTTCCCAGTCATCATCCGATCCAATCGACTTTTCCGGCCGCGTGCTAACCTCCAGTTCATAGTCAAAATTGAAGATACCCATAACATCCCTTACAAAATCCAGCACCCCTTTTATTTCGCCATTCAGCTGTCCCGGCGTGCAGATGATATGGGCATCGTCTTGGGTGAATTCTCTTACCCTGAAAAGGCCATGTAAAACTCCTGAGCGTTCGTGACGGTGGACCGTGCCCAGTTCAAAATATCGTTTGGGCAGTTCTCTGTAACTCCTAATTTTGGAACTGTAGATAAGCATATGGGCAATGCAGTTCATTGGTTTAATGCCATAGGACTGATTATCAATCTCTGTAAAATACATATTCTCACGGTAATTCTCAAAATGTCCCGATTTTTTCCAAAGCTCGGTCTTCAGGATCGTCGGCCCTTTAACAATGTCATATCCTCTTTTCAAATGCTCCCGTATTTCAAACTCCTCTAGGATATGCCGTAGCATCATGCCCTTGGGGTGCCAGACTATCATACCCGCCCCGATCTCATCGAATGTACTGAAAATCCCGAGCTGCGGCCCCAATTTGACATGGTTCCTCTTTTTGGCCTCTTCAAGTTTTTGGAGGTGCTGTTTCAGAGACTTCCGGTCCGCAAAACCTACACCATAAATCCGGCTCAGCATGGCCCTTTTTTCATCGCCCCTCCAGTATGCACCTGCCACTTTGGTTAAATGAAAGGCCTTGATCATCCCTGTAGAAGGAATATGAGGCCCCCGGCATAGGTCTGTGAAGCTACCTTGAGTATAAAGCGAAACCTTCTCAGCGCCCAAGTCAGATATCAACTCGACCTTGTAGTCTTCTCCCTCCTTCTGAAAAAAATCAATTGCCTCCTGGCTTGTCATCTCTTTCCGGACAAAGGGGAGGTCAGCCTTTATGATTTCGTTCATTTTTTCTTCGATTTTTGGCAGGTCCTCTTCTTTAA
>CAZUHR010000467.1:0-2513 GCA_964620335.1 uncultured Desulfobacteraceae bacterium | reverse complement strand
ACTGTCGTAATTGCTGAAAACCAATCTCTCAATGCGCGAACTCTTCACGATCAGGGACTTATGATTAACTTGGGACCGCCTTCCTTGATTGATGAGGGGAGGGCAGCGCAGATTATCGGTAATTTGATAAAGGACAAAGAAAGGCGTCGCAAGATGTCTCGCAGTGCAAGTCGCATGGTTAATGGGTTAGGGGCCAAGAAGGTTGTGGAACAACTTCTGGGATACTAAGATCTTAGAAAAATTATGCCTGCAAATAACACAAAGACTCCAAAGGTAAGAGCATTTTGGAACAAAAGCTCTCAACTGGGAGAAGCGGCCGGCACCAAAGACCTCATTGCCAAAAAGCTTGAAATAGAGGCAATTGCCAAATATGTGCGCGACGGACAGAGAATCCTCGATATTGGTTGTGGTAACGGTGTTACGGCAATCGAACTGGCCCGTTATTTCGAAGTTGACATTTTTGGAATTGATTATGCTGAGGAAATGATTAAGGGAGCAAGAAATTCAGCCAAAGACCTCAACTTGAAAGGAACGGTAAGATTCGAGGTCGGGGATATTAAGGATCTGCCGGAGTATAAGAGCAAGGTTGATTTGGCTTATACGGAACGCGCTTTGATCAATCTGCCTGACTGGGAGACTCAAAAACAAGCAATCAGAGCCATCACAAATCTGCTGGTCAGCAAAGGGCTATATGTTATGTGTGAAAACAGTCAAGATGGTTTGGATATGATCAATGAACTTCGTGTCCGTATCGGGTTGAAAGCGGTTGAACCTCCTTGGCATAATCGATATTTTCGAGACATAGAATTAGAGCAATTTGATTTTCCCGGGATTGTGCTTGAAACCATTGATTTTTACAGTTCCACGTACTACTTCCTGAGCAGAGTTGTGAATGCCTGGGTTGCCACACAGGAAGGAAAGGAACCTAGTTACGACTCACTCATTAATCAATTGGCACTTCAACTGCCGCCCATTGGAAATATGGGGCAGGGAAGAATATGGGTTTGGCGTAAGGTGGCTGAGAACCACCGATCAGAACATTAGGTCCGTTTCAGTTTGCCTATGTCAGTTCACAAAAGAATATTCCAAGCAGGGTTTAATAGAGCTGTTTAAATTCCACAAACTTGAAAAAAATTAGGTTTGGATGTGCTTAAGATTCAAACCTGCATGCCTAAAAAATAGAGACCTTTGAAAATATGCCCTTAGTGTCATTGCGAGGAGAGAAGCGACGCGGCAATCTAATTGAATTTCTTGCAAAACCGAGATTGCTTCGCTGCGCTCGCAATGACATTTCGATATTTTTCAGAGGTCTCAAATAGACCTAGCCTCAGAGAGAGACTTTTTTCGGATGCGGAGCGGAACTCCGTAAGCGGAATCTACCCTATTACGATTGCCATGTATTCCAGCATTGTTGCGCCAAACACGAAGGATCTATCCCATGAATGCTATTACCATTAACAATCGCAAAATCGGCCCAGGCCTCCCCACTTACATAGTCGCAGAGATGTCCGGCAATCACCATCAGAAATTCGAGCAAGCGGTAAAAATTATAGAGGCAGCGAAGAATGCAGGCGCCGACGCAGTAAAGCTACAGACATACACACCGGACACACTTACCATTAATTGCGATAATGAGTATTTCCGGATTAAAGGGACGATTTGGGAAGGCAAGAATCTGTATGATCTCTACAGCGAGGCCTATACGCCTTGGGAATGGCAGCCCAAACTAAAGGAAATTGCGGACAAATTGGCATTGGATCTATTTTCTTCTCCGTTTGATCCAACCGCAGTTGATTTTCTGGAGGACATGGAAGTACCGGCTTATAAGGTGGCGTCATTCGAAGTGGTTGACGTGCTATTACTGCGAAAGATTGCCGGAACGAAGAAGCCTGTCATCATGTCAACCGGCATGGCAACGCTATCGGAAATTGATGAGGCGGTGCAAGCAATTAGGGGGGCCGGGGGCAGTGATTTGGCCCTGCTGAAGTGTACCAGCGCATACCCCGCTCCCATAGAAGAGATGAACCTGCGCACCATCCCCAATCTGGCCGAGACCTTCGGTGTGCCGTCGGGCCTTTCCGACCACACAATGGGTAGTGCTGTGCCTTTGGCCGCTGTAACACTGGGAGCTTGCATTGTTGAAAAACACCTGACTTTATCCCGGAAGGAAGAAGGACCTGATAGCACCTTTTCGCTGGAGCCCCATGAATTTAAGGAGATGGTTGAAGCGGTTCGGATAGTTGAAAAGGCCATAGGAGAGGTACGGTACGAAGTTACAGGAAATGAGAGGGCCAGCAGGGTATTTCGACGTTCGCTTTTTGTTGTAAAAGACATTCGGGCCGGGGAGCCGTTTACAGAAGAGAACGTCCGATCCATAAGACCGGGGCACGGTCTGCATACCAGGTATTTTGATAATGTTCTCAATCGTTGTGCAAGTAAGGCACTAAAAAAGGGAACCCCATTGAAGTGGGATTGTGTCGAAGGAAATTAAATGATCGCAATAATTGATTATG
>CAZUHR010000466.1:0-2515 GCA_964620335.1 uncultured Desulfobacteraceae bacterium | reverse complement strand
GAGGCACTGAGAAAGCAGAAAGAGGAAGAAGAAAAGGCCGAGGCACTGAGAAGACAGAAAGAGGAAGAAGAAAAGGCTGAGGCGCTTAGAAGACAGAAAGAAGAAGAAGAAAAGGCCGAGGCACTGAGAAAGCAGAAAGAGGAAGAAGAAATAGAGGAAGGTCAAAAGACGGAACAAGACATAATAAAGGCCCTTAAACCAAAGCATAAAATTAAAGATCTGCTTAAGAAATACGAAGGAGAGGCTATAGGTATTAATTATGAAAACCCCACTGATATCAAGGCCGCCAGCCTTGCCGGAGTCAATGACGATCATTTCAGCGTTTTCGTAACCGGTGACCAGTTGATGTACACTTTTCCTTATACAAGCATTATTTCAATTATCGAGGGTTTAGATGGTGTCAGCACTGGCTCTTCAAAAGACGATACCGCATTTTCGGTTGTTGTAAAAGTGTATCACCCTCATTGATGAATTTCAAAGTCTCCCAATGGAATATTTTCACTCAATTGGGATATCACTCAGCATAGTAGAGCCATGACTCAGCTTTTATGAAAGGAAATTTCTTATGAAAAGGCTGCTTGCAACTATCGTATGTTTTGCCTTTTTTCTTTCTCCAGCACTTGCAAAACAAAAAGTCAAAATATCCAACGAATCAGAACCGAAGGTAACCGCGGCAGCATCGGGGAAAGAAAGTTCTAATAAATGGTTAGATGTTGAAATAATCCCTTCTGATAGGGAAAAAATAAGACAGTATTACCAAAAGGAAAAGCAGAAAGGTGTTGAAGAAAAAAAGGACAAGAAAAAGAAGTCATTACCACCTGGATTGAAAAAGAAGGTGGCAAGGGGTGGAGAATTGCCACCAGGATGGCAAAAAAAAATAGCAAGGGGAGAAGTCCTTGATGCTGACATTTACAATCAATCCGAAAAAATTCCTTACGAAGTTATTAAAGTCCTTGAAAAACAACCAGAAGATACTGAACTCATAAAGGTGGAAGGGAAGGTTATTCGCATCCTCAAGGCTACACGGTCTATCCTTGATGAATTTGATCTTGCAAATTAACTCATACGGTGAAAAGCCTTCTGTTGACATTTCTCTCCATATATTGTCAAAAATCTCCTCGCGTACTTTAACGGACTTTATTATGATCTCAGGATCAAAACCCGGGGAGCCATTTTTTATAAATTATTTTTTAATGAACCAGAGGATCTGCTAACTTCAAATATATTCATATGAGTCCCACATTTTATATTGGATGTTCATATTAGCTGCTCACATACCAGGAGGAAAACATGCAGGAAGAAATTGAAACAATTGAAAAATTATTCAACGTAATTATTGAATTTGCTGTTAAATACGGTTTTCAGGTTTTTGGGGCCATCGTCATTCTTATCATCGGGGTTATTATCGCCCGGTGGCTGGCAAAAGTCGTTGTCAATTTCTGCCAAAAGAGAAATATGGACATTACGTTCTCAAAATTTCTGGGAAACGTTGCCAAAATCGTCGTTCTGGTCTTTGTCCTTATTGTCGCTATGGGCAAATTCGGCATCTCAATAGCACCGTTTATAGCCGCTCTGGGTGCCTTGGCCTTTGGTGCCAGCTTTGCCCTTCAGGGACCCCTGTCAAACTATGGAGCTGGACTGACGATCGTGATTACAAGGCCTTTTGTTGTAGGAGATACTATCACGGTTAAGAATGTGAGCGGCATTGTGGACGAAGTTACCCTAGCGACAACTATCTTAACCAACGAAGACGGCGAAAAAATTACGATCCCCAACAAACATATTGTGGGCGAGATTCTGAACAATTCTTTTGCCAACAGAATCGTAGAAAACACGGTCGGGATTTCTTACAATGATGATCCGGAAAAGGCAATCAATGTGATCAAGGAGACTCTAAAACAGTTTGCCCAGGTATCCTCTAAACCTGCACCCCAAATCGGCATCCAGGAATTCGGCGATTCATCCATTAACATTGGTATGCGTTACTGGGTTCCTACCAAAGAATATTTTGGAACCCTCTACAAGGTCAACCTAGCAGTATATAAAGCCCTGGCTGCAGCTCAAATATCCATTCCCTTCCCTCAACAAGACATACATATTATCTCCCAGCCCCAACAGAAATGAACTGAGGTCTTCAGGAACTTATAATAGGGAAGGCGAAATTTAATGAGTAATAAAACGGATATATCCCTGAAGACATTTTTCGGCCCAGCTTCTTTTTTGTTAATATTATGGAGCCTTATGGCTCTTGCCTGCACCGCTTCCATTACTACAAGAGAAACGAAAAAACCTGTTGTCAACAAAGAAGCGGCCATCTTCGACAAACGATTTGATAATCTTACCTTTAAAGACATCGATTTGAGGCATTTATGGATTGAAGGTAGTGACCCGTCAAAGCGTGAGAACATAACTGTGCATAACAACACGTTCGCAGAGATTGCCGAAAATGTAAGGCATGGCGTAGTAAACCTTTATACCCGCCGTCTGGAAAAAAAAGAGGTGAAATTCGGTATCT
>CAZUHR010000465.1:0-2526 GCA_964620335.1 uncultured Desulfobacteraceae bacterium | reverse complement strand
GGATTGTAGCCAATCGCTACCTAGAAATATAACATTGTCGTATCCCTCAGGGTTTAGTGATTCCAGAGATTTCCCAGTTCAACGCATGTCTTTCAACTTGTTGGTTTTCTGACCGGACTCTTCTAGAAGTTCTGCGTCGTTTATTCCGTGCAGTGTTGATTTCAGGCCTTTTGGATACGTGATCCATGCATACAGGATCATCCCTGTGAGTAACACAAGATGATGGATACTGAAAAAACCCGGGGCGTCGGCTTTGAAGAAAAAGTATGCATCGTCAATCAGAGCATGGATTGCAAACAGCCAGAACAGGCTCAGCCCTTTCAACCTCAGGTTTGAAAGAATGATTCCGGCAGCCATTGGCATCTAAATTACGAATCCTGTTATAGCCCCCTGAAATCGTCTGGGCCTTGATCCGTGGTGGCCTGGTCCTGGGTTTGCCCCTGTCTATCGCCGGCTATTTCATTTCTTATAAAATGGTCACGAGATACCGGGGTAAAATCGTGGATGGATTGTCCGGCACAAACAAAGCATTGCCCTTAAAAAGCAAAAATCCGGGGAAAAGAAAATGCCTCAAAATCATTTATAAATAGGGTGAAAAAAGCCATGCAAGCGCATCCCGGGTTCTAACGCCAAGGGTTCGTGAGTCAATTTCCTTTAAAGAAATCTCTTTTGAAAGCGCACATTTGCTTTCCACGTATTTTGAAATGGCATCCACTGTCTCCCGGTCAAAAATTTCAATGGCGAGTTCAAAATTGAGTCTGAGGCTTCTTGGATCAATGTTGGCCGAACCAATCTGAGCATAGTGGTCGTCAACCACGAACAGTTTTGCATGATCAAAGGGCGGAGGCTGATAAAAGATTCTTACGCCCCGGAGCAGGAGTTCCCATAACATATTTTGTGTGGCCCAGTGAACGAATGGGAGATTGTTTTTGGAAGGCAGAATCACGTTGACCTTCACCCCCCTCAGGGCAGCGGCTTGCAGAGCGGATAGCATTTCCCTCGGCGGAAGAAAATAGGGCGTCATGATCAGAACTCTATGTTTAGCCAAAGAAACAGCCCCATTCAGGATCATGGATAACTTGTCCAGATCTTCATTCGGCCCTTCCTCAATGGCTCTGCAGAATGCGCGGCCTTTTTCCTCCAACAGCACAGAGTTAGGGATTGAAACATCGCCTGTGCAAAATTTCCAGTCCTCCAGGAATACATGCTCGACTTGGGAGACAACCGGGCCTTCGATTCGAAAATGAACATCCTGAACCCGGGAGGCATTCCCCTTCCTTTCAGCTAAGTGCCGATCGCTTATATTCATTCCGCCCACAAAGGCCAGGGATGCGTCGGAAATCAATATCTTCCGGTGATTGCGAAGGTTGACATGAATCGATGGTGGAAATAATTTAGGTGGAAGGAACCGGGCGAATCGGACATGATGCTTTTCAAGCAAGGTGCCGGCCCTCGGTATGGAATACTTCTCTCCGATACCATCAATAATCACCCTGACATCGACACCCCGATCCGATGCCTGAGACAGTAATTCGATAAACCGACGGCCGGTCTCGTTTGTCTCAAAAATATACGTTGACAAATAAAGAGTGCGTTCCGCTTTTTCAATGGATTTCATCATCTCGGGATAAGCTTGTTCCCCGTTGATGAGCATTCTAATGGAATTTCCTCCGACCAGAGGGCGCCTTGATACGGCGTCTGAAATACTGGCAATCTCCGCAAACGCTTCCGGGGTGTGTTGGATGATGGCCTTTGAGTCGTCATCGGTATCTTCGTATGTAAAATCAATCCTGAAAGGTGAACGCCGTTCCAGCTTTCTGGCACGGGTCCTGACCCGGTTAATCCCAAAGAGAAAGTAAAGCAGCGGCCCCAGGAAGGGGTACAGTAAACAAACCGCAATCCAGCCGAATGCCGCACTCGGATGGCGTTTATTAAGCAGTGCATGATAGGCCGCCAGTGCGGCAAGCAGGAGAACAACTAAAAAAAGGATTTTGTAAAACATGGTTATTGGGCATTCGATGAGAAGGGACTTGAAATAGGTCTAACCTCTTTTCAGCCCTCATTTTTTTGTGACTATTGGTAGAGCGCTTCCGAAATAACATTGCAATATTGTTTGAATATCAACAGGACTGCTTGGCCCGATCGGAGGCCGACTAATCTGTCAGATTAAGAATCGGGTAGAGATATTTGCTATTACCGTCAAAACCATTTCTTTCTTCTGAAGTACAAAACCATGACCAGGCCTACCACAAGGATAATGCACCACAGAAGGGGATAACCCCATGCCCACTCCAGTTCAGGCATGTTTTTAAAGTTCATACCATATATTCCCGCAAGAAATGTTATGGGGATGAATATGGTGGCGATGATGGTCAGCACTTTCATGACCTCATTCATTTTGTTGCTTACACTGGAGAGATACACATCCAGCATGCCGGAAACCATATCTCGAAATGTCTCAATAGTGTCAACGATTTGAATGGTGTGGTCATAGACATTCCTAAGGTAAATAGCGGTTTTTTCTTG
>CAZUHR010000464.1:0-2536 GCA_964620335.1 uncultured Desulfobacteraceae bacterium | reverse complement strand
TTGCTGAGGAGATGCGCGTATTTGAAACCACCAATATCTACTTTGATTTTGACAAATCTGAATTAAAACCAGAGGCCAAAGCAGTCTTGAAGAAAAAAGCCGACTGGCTCAGTGATAATTCGGGCTATGCGCTTCGTATCATGGGCAATTGCGATGAAAGAGGCACTGCCGAATACAACCTGGCCTTGGGAGAAAGAAGGGCCCATGCTGCCAAACAATTCCTTACTGCCCTTGGAATTTCAGCGGATCGCATTTATACTGTTAGCTACGGTGAAGAAAAGCCGGCCGTGCCGGGACATAATGAAGCCGCTTGGTCCAAAAACAGAAGGGACGAATTCAAATTAATCAAATAGATAAATAGCTCATATATGGAGAAACAGTACTTCTCTGCCATGGCATATAGCATTAGCGAGCCGGCCTGTCCCAAGGGTCGGCTCCTGTACTTTCTAAACGTGTGAACAGATAATGTTTGCTTTCAAGAACAAATTCGGCCCTTTCAAGGCAAGGTGGTTCATCTTGTCCCTGCTCCTTATCCCTTCCTGTGTAACAACACAAGAAGACACTCGGTACCTTAACGACCAAATCGTAGCCTTGAATAATCGCGTCGGCAGGCTCGAAAATACCCTGGATGTGGATCCATCAAGCGACCTGAACTCTAAATTGAAGGCAATCCGTGAAAGCCAGGCAGAAATAGTATCGGAATTTGATAAAGTCAAGCAAGAAGTTCAGAAAGTTTCGGGTCGATTTGAGGTTGGCGAGCAATTGGCCAAGCGCACCGTCGAGAGAGATACGACGGAACAGGATGCCGTGAAGGCCGGCCTTGCTGATCTCAACAATCGCATAGCGGAACTGGAAAAGGATACAAAAAAAATCAAAGAATACCTGAGACTCGAGGTACCCCCCGGGGCACCACAGCAAGGCCAGATAACTGGTCCGACAGAAGCTGCAAAACCTGCACAGCAAACCGTTGTCCCGAAAGAGAAACCGATATCTCCTGATAAGCTGCTCTATGATAATACCTATGCCATTTATCAAGAGGGCAGATACGAGGAGGCAATTGAAGGCTTCAAGGATTTTCTTAAGAAATACCCTGAGTCGGACCTGGCAGATAATGCACAGTTCTGGATAGGGGAATGTTATATGAGCCTGAAGCAGTTTGAGAAGGCGATTTTGTCATACCAGGAGGTCATTAAAAACTACCCAAAAGGAAACAAGGTGGCTAATGCAATGATCAGGCAGGCGCTTGCATTTTACGAAATAAAAGACAAGACCAGCTCAAGACTCCTGCTAAAAAAGGTCATAAAACAATATCCCAATTCCGATGAAGCCAAAATTGCCGAGACCAAACTCAAAACAATGAAATAAAAATTGTCAAAACAGTTCTAGCGTGACCTGAACGGACACAAAAAAGTGAGAACATATACGGATGCTGCTAAAAAAGAGAAACCTCGCAGACACTTACTCGCGTAGCCTCAATTTTAAATATCCCTCCAAATACAAGTGAGCCAAATATTCCCCCCAAAATACAGAATCCTCAAGCTGTTAAAAACTAACGAGCATACAACAATGGCCATACTGGCTGTTATTGTCGGCCTGGCCAGCGGCATTGGAGCGGTAGGATTTCGTCATCTTATACTCCTTTTTCAGACAATCTCTTATGGGACTGACGGCAATCTGCTTCAATTGGCCCAGGCAACCCCGTGGTATCTCAGGTTATGGATTCCAGCTGCGGGCGGGCTGGTTGTAGGCCCTCTCGTCTATTTCTTTGCCAGGGAGGCAAAAGGGCACGGTGTACCGGAAGTTATGGAATCCGTTGCCCTGAGAAGCGGAATAATAAGAAAGCGGATCGTTTTGATAAAATCTCTGGCATCTGCCATCTGTATCGGAACCGGGGGCTCCGTTGGAAGGGAGGGCCCGATCGTTCAAATCGGCTCCGCCATTGGATCTACCATAGGGCAGGTGCTCAAGATTTCCGCTGATCGGATCAGGACCCTTGTGGGTTGTGGCGCGGCCGCTGGTATTGCCGCCACTTTTAATGCCCCTATAGCCGGGTCCATGTTTGCCCTTGAGGTAGTCCTCGGCGATTTTGGCCTTGCCACATTCAGCCCGATTGTGATTTCCTCGGTTGTGGCTACAGCTATTTCCCGCCATTTTCTTGGTAATGCCCCGGCATTTCTCGTCCCTGCCTATGAATTATTCAGCGCCTGGGAATTCCCTTTATACGTTATGCTTGGCCTGTTTTGTGCATTGGTGGCAGTGAGTTTTACTTCCGTTCTGTATCGGTTTGAAGATCTCTTCGACGGCATGAAATTCCCGGATTACCTTAAAGCTACCCTTGGAGGTTTTATCCTTGGTGCTATGGGACTTGTTTTTCCCCATGTTTTGGGGGTGGGTTATGGCACAATAGACCTGGCTCTTATTGGCAATCTCTCTTGGTGGCTTTTGCTTTTATTGGCCGCGTGTAAAATTCTGGCCACATCTATTACCATCGGTTCAGGAGGTTCCGGAGGCATTTTTGCCCCTTCTCTTTTCATGG
>CAZUHR010000463.1:0-2546 GCA_964620335.1 uncultured Desulfobacteraceae bacterium | reverse complement strand
TATCAGCCAGTCCTGGTACTTGCCCATTCGAAAGAAATAGTTTGACTCTTTGATCGCCTCGGGTTCAGTCTCATGGTCGGGGCACTTGCCATCCACAAGTTCGCGCTCAGTGAAAAATCTTTCGCAACCAAAACAATAGAGGCCCTCGTATTCGCTGAAATAGATATCCCCGTTATCCTTAACTTTCTGCAGGATAAGCTTAACGGTTTCCTCATGATCCCGGTCTGTGGTACGAATGAAATAACTGTTCGTTATATTCAGCTTGGGCCAGAGTGCCCTGAACAAACTGCTGATCCGGTCAACATACTCCTTTGGCGTCTGCCCGACTTTCTCTGCGGCAGCAGCGATCTTATCTCCATGTTCATCCGTCCCAGTGAGAAAGAAGGTTTCAGATCCGCAAAGCTTATTGAACCTGTTCAGCACATCAGCCACAATAGTTGAGTAGGCATGCCCGATGTGGGGTTCTGCATTTACGTAATATATAGGTGTGGTCACATAGAATTTTTTTTGCAATGAATTTTGCTCCGCTTCGCTCCGTCCCGCTACAGTTAGAATTTCCAAAACGATTTATTGATGGTCATCAGAAATCAAAGATTCCTGGATGGGCACGATTTATTACTTGCTCCTTTTCAATTTTTTCTTGAACAGGCCTTCCTGCACAAAATCTCGGGCTTCTATTTCAATTTCTTCCCCTGATTCAAATACCACGGTCAGGGACTCTTTCAGAATATTTTGGCGAATAACTTTGCCTTCTCCCAGTTTTGTCAAAATTATCTTGCCTATTTTGGGCAGGTTTTTCTTGATCCTATCATAGTATTCACGCTCGTAGTTCAAGCAACACATTAGTCTACCACACATCCCGGAAATCTTGCTCGGATTAAGAGAAATGTTCTGTTCCTTTGCCATCTTTATTGTTACGGGGGCGAAATTGTCTAAAAAAGCCGTACAGCATAAGGGTCGACCGCACGACCCAAGCCCTCCGACCATCTTGGCCTGGTGACGAACTCCGATCTGTCTCATTTCGATTCTGGTCCGAAATTTACCGACAAGATCCTTAACCAGATCACGAAAGTCCACCCTTCCATCTGCCGTAAAATATACTACGATTTTAGTGCCATCAAAAAGCCTCTCCACCGAGACCAAGCACATGGGAATAGTTCTTTCCTTTATCTTCTGGTAACAATATTCATAAACCATATCCTCAAATCGGCAACCTCTTTCATATTTATCAACCTCCTCTTCAGTCGCCAGGCGAAATACTTTTTTGAGGGGCCGTTTGGGCATATCGACTGGCCGGACCTGAGGCTCACTACAAACACAGCCAATAGCGGGCCCTTCTTCGGTTATTACCATCACCTTGTCTCCCTTTTTTAAGACAAAGTGCCCGGATTCAAAATCATATACCTTTCCGTGAGTCTTAAATTGGATGCCAACAATCTTGTTCATATTTAACCCTTGATTTCAGTTTGGCAAACCGGGCCAGGTTGTGTTGTCCCCCCGCTATGCTCCCTGCGCCATGCTCTTTGCGCCACGCACACCGGCAAGGCGCCTTAAACCAAGCACGGTATGTTCCATCACCAGCCTTGTATTCCTGTTTCTTTTCAAATCCCTTCGAGCCCGGTCAATGGTAAAAAGACTGTCAATTAAACTATCTATTTTAAAATATTTAACAATATTTTTCAACTGGTCATAAAAGTCTACGTTCATAAGCAGGTGATTCAGGTCCCCAGTGTTAATAATCAGCAGGTCCCGGTACCAACTCTCCCATATGGTAAGCATATCCAGAACCCCGGCGTTACCCTCCTCGGTGGTGTCAAGGTCCATTTTTTTGGCCTCCTCTGCACACTCAACTGCTATTTCAAACCCCTTTTCTCTTGAAAGGCCGGGCAGATTGGTAAGTATTGAGAGCCATTGCTGTCGTTTATCAAGAAAATTACCCCGGCACATTGTGAGAGCGCGGCCTAAGCTCCCCGCGGACATCCTGGCCACCATCTCTGCCTTTTCTTCGTTCAGGTCCTCTTTTCTAACGAGCCAATTCACCATATCTTTTATGGGAAGGGGCTGGAACGCTACACGCTGGCAACGTGAAACAATGGTCGGCAACAGATTACGGGGTTCCTTGGCATTGAGTATTAAAATATTGCCAGGCGGAGGCTCTTCTAGGGTCTTCAGAAAGGAGTTTGCCGCTTCATCTGTCATCGACTCGGCCTGATAAATGACACACACCCTGTATTTGGCGTAAGGAGCAAAACTGAGTTCCCGGTTAAGCTCCCTTATCTGTTCGATCAGGATGTTACTCTTGTCAGGCGGGACCTTAATGGGCAGAAAATCCGGAAAGTTTCCACCCATCATCTTACGGCATGAGGGACAGCGGCCGCAGCCATCTCCGTCAACCGGAGAATCACAGTTCAGGGCCAGTGTCAGAGCCATGGCCATACTTGTCTTTCCGATCCCCGGAATCCCTGTAAAGAGAAAGGCATGCGGTATCTTTTCCCTGGCAATTACCTGTTTTAAAAACCTTTTGGCCCTTTCCTGGCCAACTATTT
>CAZUHR010000462.1:0-2568 GCA_964620335.1 uncultured Desulfobacteraceae bacterium | reverse complement strand
TGCGAGTATCCAGCTTAAAAGGGCCGGCCTACAATATATTGTGAAGGTCGCAGTATTGGTCGGTTTCCAGACTAGCACCTCTATATAATACTCAAACATTTATAGAAAGTCCAATTTCGTTGACATCAGTATTGTGAATATTTATGATCTGCGCGTATGAAGCGTATCAACAGGGTGTATCTAATCAGGCACGGGCAAATCAACGGCTATGAGAACTTTCCGGTTTACGGGCATACCGATGTGGATTTAACCGAAATTGGCATTCTTCAGATGCAGCAAATGTCCGAGCGACTTCGACTTGTCGATCTCGAAGCCATCTACTCAAGCGATCTCAGGAGATCGACAACAGGTGCCCGGATAATAGCCCGCTATCATGACGTCCCAGTTCATTTTTTGCCCGAACTCCGGGAGATGAATTTCGGGGACTGGGAAGGATTGACATTGTCGGAGCTACAAGGTCGTTTTCCCGGAGAACTGGAAAAGCGAAAGGCAGATCTGGTCAACTACAGGATCCCTGGAGAAGGGGAATCTATTGGCCATATGTCGGAAAGAGTAATAGATTGTTATGAACGCATTCTCGCAGGTCAGAAGGGTAAAGATATTGTTATTGTTGCCCACGGCGGGGTTAACAGGGTCATCCTCTGCAAGGCCCTTGGTTTGGATCTGGCCTGCCTATTCAACTTCCACCAGGATTACGGTTGCCTTAATATCATAGACTACTTGTCAGATTCCGTACTGGTTCGTTTAATCAACGGGTGAACTAAATAGCTTATTTATTATATTCATAGAGGTAATTCAGGTCATTAAGTGGACTGATAAACCCCCCTGGGCCCACCTGACTGAAATAAACGAGATTAGAGCCCTGATGATTATCCTTGCTGAATGAGATGGAGAACCCTCCAAGGTCCAAGTTAGCCTGGCTTTCTGCGGTATTGATAAAATCCTTTCTGGTGATAGGATCGGGGGTTTTAAGCAGGATCTTGCAAAAGGCTTTTGCAGCAATAAACCCTTCCATACACACAAAACTAGGTTTTGCTTCAGGCAAAAACTGCTCGGCTAAGCTATAAAATTCTGAAACAACAGGAATCCTCTTGTCATAAGGAAAAGACACTACCTGGGTAATGACCACGCCAAGCCCCTCGTTGGCAAGCGCAGCTCCCAGCGAATCGGCATCCACAAATGATACATTGAGAAAAAGGGCCTCGCTCCCGGATTTTCTCATTAGCTGGATGAATCTGGCACATGGTTTGTGAGTGCCGATCATAATAATTGCCTCGGGCCTCGTGATATTCAGCGCCTCGACAGCCTGCTCGACATTAACGGTGTTACTGAGATAATAAGCAGAGTTCAAGATATTCAAGCCTCTCTTTGCCAGGGCAATCCTAACTCCTTCCAGACCTGTTTTGCCATATGAGTCGTTCTGGTAAAAGACCGAGATGCGTTTAATGTCAATGTCCTTAATTAGGTGCTCTACCATGGCATCGGTTTCCTGATAATAACTTGCCCGTATATTAAATACCTGACGATTCAGGGGATTTCTCAAGAACTCCGCCCCGGTGTATGGTGCAAAATAGGGGACTTTTTTTTCGGTGGCAATTGGTACCGCCACCCTGGAGGTCGGTGTGCCCACAAATCCGAAAAGAACAAATACCCCATCTTGGCTGATTAATTTGTCTGTATTTTTGAGGCAGGACGTTGGCTCATAACCGTCATCATAAGTGATCAGACGTATCTTCCTACCCCTAATACCGCCGTTGGAATTAATTTGTCGAAAATAGACGAGAGCGCCATCCCTCATTCCCTTACCCAAGGCCTGCGCTGGACCTTTCAGGGCGCAGGACTGGCCGAGCACTATTTCGGTATCGGATATTCCGGGGGAAGATCCGAACACAGGGCATGGACAAAGAGAAATGCCCCACAGTAGACAAAAAAATAGTGAAAGCCCCAAATATCGATTGCAAATTGATGTTAGTGAGTTATTCTCTCTCATTATCGTTGCCTAATGGTATATTAGGTGGCAAGTGACATTTTATCAAATATTTTGCGACAGATCATTAAAAAATCCTGACAGAAACCCTGTGTTTCAAAATATGTCTGACTATAGCAGATTCATATTTCAGGATGATGATAAATAATAAAAAAAAAGGATTTGTGTCAAGATAGAAACAATAATATTATTTTATCATTCAACAGATAAATTTTCAATACACATGAAAATGAAAAGAAAAAATCAGATATTTTTCGGCATGAGTGTTATAGAGTAAATCATGCATTAATAATTGCCTCGGAATCGCGAAATACAATCCTACCTAGACTATCAGTCAATTAGCTAAAATATTCAATAAGTTAGTATTCATTGCCAAATTTCTTAAAGTGTTTGCTGGCCGGCCAAAAAGGGAACAGATAATGCGTTCACAAAAAAGGCATTAAATTGCAGCATGTTGGAAACAAAAAACCCCCTCAAAAATCCCAACCTCCAACTTGGTGCGAGGGTTTCTATGAGTAGGGTGAAGTTAAGAATTTCAAAATTTAACTTGATAAATTGGCATTTATGTTGCTATTCTTTAT
>CAZUHR010000461.1:0-2575 GCA_964620335.1 uncultured Desulfobacteraceae bacterium | reverse complement strand
AATATGAGGCATTGCTATCCACTGAAGGGATTGATTTGGTTTTTGAGGAGCCCGCCATAAGGGAGATTGCCAGTATTGCCAGCAAGGTAAATGAGCGTACGGAAAATATCGGGGCACGTCGTCTTCACACCGTTATGGAAAAATTGCTGGATGAGGTATCCTTTGATGCGCCGGATATGGAGGCTAAAGAAGTAACCATCTCCAGGGAATATGTTGTTGAAAAATTAGAAGAGATATTGGAAGACGAAAATTTGAGCAGGTACATCTTATGATCAGCCATACTGACAGGGCCAAGGTTCTCATCGAGGCCCTTCCATACATACAGAAATTTAATGGGGCCACCATAGTCGTGAAGTATGGTGGTAGTGCCATGGTAGACGAGAAGCTAAAGCAGGATTTTGCTCTGGATATTATTTTGATGAAATATGTTGGAATGAAACCTATCGTGGTGCATGGCGGAGGTCCGCAGATCGGTGATTTTTTGAAAAAGCTATCTATAGAACCGGAATTTGTAGATGGGATGCGGGTCACCGACAAACAAACCATGGATGTGGTGGAGATGGTTCTGGGAGGGAAGGTCAACAAGGAGATTGTGAACCTTATCAACCGTAACGGTGGGAAGGCTGTCGGGTTGTCCGGTAAAGACGGCGGCCTAATTACTGCCCGGAAAATGAAATATTTGAAAAAACAGGTGGATAACAGGCCTTCCGAGATAATTGATATGGGCATGGTGGGCGAAATTATTGCCGTGGACAAACGAATCCTGCTGAGCCTCATAAAAAGCGGATTTACTCCGGTTATTGCTCCGGTGGGTGCGGGCAAGGACGGAGAGACATACAATATTAATGCAGATCTGGTTGCCGGACACATCGCTGCTGCTCTTAAGGCCAGAAAACTGATTCTGATTACAGATACTGAAGGAGTGCTTGACAAAGAGTCCAAGCTTATCTCAACCATCAGGATGGAGGAATCAAGCAGGTTGATCGGCGATGGAACCATTATAGGGGGAATGATACCAAAAATAAACTGCTGTCTCGAAGCCCTCAAGGGTGGTGTCAAAAAGGCGCATATAATTGATGGCCGGAAAGACCATGCCATATTGCTTGAGATTTTTTCAAAAACAGGCGTGGGTACGGAGATAGTGCATGGGAAGTGAGTGGAAGTCATAAAAGCAATAGGCCCATCAGGGATGACTTCAGGATTATCTTCAAAAGACTTTTGGATTTTACAAGGATTCAAAGGGCCAAGTGAATTGCTTAACAACTATACGGTTCATTACGAGAATTTGTGGGTTATGAGGTCTTTTCTGAGTGACTGTCGGGAGGCCGCCGTCGGTTTCACGACTTATTAGTGGGGGAAACCGCAGCCCCGAGCTTTGAGGCTGTGTCACAATCTCTTCCGGTCATTGCGAGCGACCAAAGGGAGCGCGGCAATCCCCTTAATTTCGACGCCTTACGAGATTGCTTCGTCGCCTGAGGCTCCTCGCAATGACATTACGACACAGTCTCTTTGCTAGGGGAATGCGGAGGGGGCAAGAATCCCCCGCAGATAAGTCGTAGAAAAGACCCCCGCATAGCGGGATCTGCGACACGCCGGGAGGCCCGGAATCGAAGAAAAGATTTCATAACCCGTGAACCTTCGAATCATGAAACCCTTGCCTGCTGCAGGCGGGCTTTCTCCCAAATGATTGGGAAAATGATCTTCTATAATATATAATAATATAAGGATATTGGATGATGAATGATAAAAGTGAGACTACCATAAATTTGGCTGACAAATACATGTTTCAGACATACGGTCGTTTCCCAATTTGTCTGGTAAAGGGTGAAGGGTGCCGGGTATGGGATGAGGAAGGTAAAGAGTATCTCGATTTTGTGGGAGGTATTGCAGTGTGTGCCCTGGGGCACAGTGCGCCGCTTGTGACCCGGGCGCTCGAAGAACAGTCCAGAAAGCTGGTCCATGTTTCCAACCTCTATTATACCAAGCCCCAGACAGAACTGGCAAAACTCCTGGTAGAGCATTCCTTTGCCGACAGGGTGTTTTTCTGCAACAGCGGTGCAGAGGCGAATGAGGCGGCTATCAAGCTGGCTCGTCGTTATTCAAAGGAAAAGTCCGGCGCACAGAGGCATGTCATTATCTCCATGAACAATTCATTCCACGGCCGCACAATGGCTACCCTTTCAGCCACAGGCCAGGGAAAGATACAGGTCGGATATGACCCGTTGTTGGAGGGATTTAAATTTGCCGCATTTAATGATTTTGACAGCCTTAAGGGGATTTTGGATGATTCGGTGTGTGCCGTGATCCTTGAACCGATCCAGGGGGAAGGGGGAGTCGTGTGTCCTGATCCCGGGTATCTTAAAAAAGTCAGGGAGTTATGCAAGGAGAGAGGCATTATACTGATTTTTGACGAAGTGCAGGTTGGTATGGGCCGGACCGGAAAGTTTTTTGCCCACGAGCATTATGGGGTTGCGCCGGATATTTTGACCATGGCCAAGGCCCTTGGTAACGGTTTGCCCATAGGAGCCATGCTTTCGACAGAGGAGTTGAGCCAGGCGTTCGGTCCTGGAAGCCA
>CAZUHR010000460.1:0-2585 GCA_964620335.1 uncultured Desulfobacteraceae bacterium | reverse complement strand
GACTCGGCCGCCTCCCGGCCCTCGGCAATAGCATTGATGGCTATATTAGGACCGGTCTTTGCATCTCCACCGGCAAAGACACCCTCACGGCCCGTGGCATAGGTCACAGGATGCACTTCTATGGTGCCCCGGCCGGAGAAATCCAAGCCATCCACATTCTCAATGGCTGAAAGATCCGGCCTCTGGCCTATGGCAGGGACAAGCTGATCCATCTCCATATCATATTCGCTTCCATCGATAGGGATCGGCCTCCTCCTTCCCGATGAATCAGGCTCTCCTAACTCCATACGAAGACAGCGAAGCCCCACCACCTTTCCACCCCGTACAAGCACCTCCTTTGGTGCAGCAAGATATGTGATTTTCACTCCTTCCGCCTCTGCCGCTTGGATTTCCTCCTCCCAGGCAGGCATCTCAATGCGGGTACGGCGGTAAACAATGTTTACTTCCCTGGCACCTAATCGGATAGCCGAGCGCGACACGTCAATGGCAACATTGCCGCCACCAATAATGATTACCTTGTTCCCTACAGGGACCTTGCCTGTCAGATTTAATTCTCTTAGAAAATCCACACCCTGCAATACACCCTTCGTCTCTTCACCGGGGATGCCCAACTCAAGACCCTTGTGGGCTCCGATACCCAGATAGACTGCCTTGAACCCTTGCTTGAAAAGATCATCCACCGTCAATTCCGGGCCGAGTGGGGTCTCGGTCTTGATTTCAACGCCAAGTCCGGTGATAATTTCTATTTCCTTATCAAGCACCTTTGGAGGCAGGCGATGGTCAGGAATACCCACCCTGAGCATGCCGCCCGAAACTGGCAGCGTCTCGAAAATGGTGGATAAAATCCCTTTACGGGCTAAGTGATAGGCAGCGGAAAGCCCGGCGGGACCGGAGCCGATAATGGCTACCTTTTCCTCCCTGGGAGGCAAGCATTCTATCTCTATCTGTCGAGGATCGAATTGGTCTGCTGCCAGGCGCTTGAGGTCCCTGATCGCCACAGGCTCATCAACTTGGCAGCGCCTGCAATCATCTTCGCACCCATGCGGGCAAATTCTCCCAAGTACCCCTGGCAAGGGGAGATCCTCCATGATTATTTTCAACGCTTCTCTATACTTGCCCTGGCCAACCATCTGTACGTATCCCTGGACATTGAGATTCGCTGGGCAGGCTAAACGGCATGGGGCCTTGTCCGCCTTCTGGATTGCAAAGGCACCGGGTATTGCCTGGGCGTATTTTTTATAGGCGGCCTTTCGATCCACCAGACCCTCGTCATATTCACTGGGCAGCAGGACCGGACATGCCTCGGCACAATCGCCACAGGCTGTGCATTTTGATGCATCTATATAGCGGGGTGTCTTGTTAATGGTGACTTTGAAGTTTCCCTTGACGCCTTCAACCTTTTTCATCCCGGCACAGGTGATCAGGTTGATATTAATATGCCGGCCGACCTCGACCAGTTTAGGGGAGATAATTCACATGGAACAGTCATTGGTAGGAAATGTCTTGTCCAGTTGAGCCATGACACCGCCTATGGCAGGGCTTTTTTCAAGTAGATAGACGTAGTATCCGGAATCTGCCAGATCAAGAGCTGATTGCATACCGGCAATTCCAGCGCCCACCACCAGGACAGATCCTGTTACATCCTCAGGCATGGTATATATCCTTTTAGTAATATTTCATCCAGTCCAGTGTGACTGTAAAACCAGTAGTTGTTTAGTTCAAGCGTTTAAAGTATTATCTTTTATGGATTTTTTGTTGCAAATAAGCTATATTAGTTATAATGTAACCATAAAGCAAACGTTTTTTTGTCATAAAAGGGGATTTTAATGGGAAATATTAACCTGGAACGGGCAAATCAGAATTTCAGGAAGGAATTGGCTCGCCAGCCGGGTGGAGAAAATATTTCGGCCTGTTTTAGTTGTCGCAACTGTACGGCAAGTTGCCCCATATCCGCTGTGAACGATACATTCAACCCGGTGAAGATTATCCGAATGGCACTTTATGGCCTTAAGGAAGAGGTTCTAAAGAGCGACTTCATATGGCTCTGTTCGAGCTGTTATACCTGCCAGGAAAGATGTCCACAGGGAGTCAGCATTACCGAGTTTATGACACTTTTGAAAAATCTGGCCGTGAAAGAGGGTAATATGCCAACCGGAATACGGGCCCAGCGGGATCTGATAAAGGGTGAAGGACGCATTTACCCCCTGGATGATTTTGACAATAAAAAGCGGAATAAGGCCGGTCTGCCACCTATACCGACTACCTGCGAGGTGGTAAAGAAGCTATTTTCCGAGTAATTATTTTTTGAAATCTCATGCTTTAAAAATGAAAGTGAACAACTGACAATAGACAATCAATAGTCCTGGAATTTATCTATGAGATACGCATTATACTTAGGGTGCACAATTCCGGCAAGATCGAGAAATTACGAACTATCGGCAAGAAAGGTTGCGGAAACCGTGGGTGTTGATTTTGTGGATGTTGAGGAATTTGTCTGCTGCGGGTTTCCCATGAAGGCAAGTGATCTAAGGGCTGCGGAGGTCATGGGAGCCTACAATCTCGCCTTGGCAGAAAGAAACAATCTG
>CAZUHR010000459.1:0-2599 GCA_964620335.1 uncultured Desulfobacteraceae bacterium | reverse complement strand
GCGGCTTACCACTGGCCCGGGAATGTGAGGGAACTGTCGAGCACAATCTTGAGGTTGATGGTAGGAGATGACCCTGAAAAGTTGAAAGCTGAACTCCTGGACAATATGCAGAAGAATGGCCTGTCCCCACCCAAAGAGATAATTCCGGAGCCTTTTGGTGAGCCGGAGCAAATGATACCTGGTGGTGAACCTGATATGGTGAAACCTCTCAAGAGCTTGAAGGGAGAGGCAACCGAATATATTGAAAAAAAGGCAATCAGGCATGCGTTAAACCTGACCGGCTGGAACAAGAGGCATGCGGCCAGAATGCTCAAAATAAGCTATAAGACGCTCTTTTATAAAATTAACCAATTGGACATTGAGAGAATAAAAAACGTGGCACAAGGCACAAGGTACAGGGTTTAAGGAAAAAGGCTATCTAATTTCAGACAAGAGTGGAGGTAACCCAGAAGATGAAAACTTCACTATCTTTATTATTTGCGCTGTTTTTGAGTTTTAGCTTATTAACAAGACCCTCGATAGCACAACCGGAACCGCCTGCATATCTGATAGGTCCCAACGACATCCTCAATATCCACGTCTGGAGAGAAGAAGCCCTGACCCGGGACGTAACCGTGATGGCTGACGGCAGAATTGCTTTCCCGTTGATTGGTGAGATCATGGCCCAGGGTAAGACAATAGAGGGCCTCAAGCAGATCATCTCACAAAAACTCAAGAAATATGTAAGCGCCCCTAACGTTACCGTGATTGTTAAGGAGAGTCGCAGTCGCCGCATTTATACAATCGGGAAGCTTAATACACCCGGCTCATATCCCCTTGTAGCAGGTATGACCGTCCTCCAGGCACTTTCCACTGCAGGCGGTTTTACTGAATGGGCTGACACGAAAAATATCCTGGTTATCCGTCGGGAAGGGGGAATGGAGGAACGCCTCCTTTTCAATTACAAGGATTTTATCTCCGGAAAGGAAGTTGAACAGAATATTCTTTTGAGACCGAACGATACGATTGTGGTACCATAACAAGGCTCAGCCTCGCGCATTCAGCTTTGAGCCTTGAGCTTCTTTCTTCTGTATTGTTTATTATTTTGCTTCTGGCTTCTGAATTCTGACTTCTGTATTCTTTATTTTTTGACCTTGAACTTTACCCGCCGTCTGTGTGGCGGGCGTGAACCCTGAACCTTAAACGAGGAAGACAAATGACCATAAAATCAGCAGTCGCCGTACATAGATTATGGTTTGTATCAGGGTTAGTGTTCTTGCTCTTGCTTTTATTCCCACCGCAGACCTCCTTCGCACAATACCGTATTGAACTAACCCCGTCCGTGTCCGTTGGGGAGCTTTTTGACGACAATATCTATCTGGACAGCACCAATGAAAAATCGGATTACATCACCGAAGTTACACCCGGCCTGAATCTCAGCGTTCTTTCAGAACACAGTAAGCTTGAGCTTGCGTATGCTCCCACCTTTGTGTGGTATGCCGAAGAGGACCAGAATAACACGGTCAGACACCTGGGAAACGTAACCTACGGCCAGGATTTGTCACAGCACTGGAGGTTGGATCTGACCGAGACGTATCTGAGGTCGGAAGAGCCGTTAGAGACTACCGAGGAGATTGAAGGGGTCAGAAGCACCAGAAATGCCTATGAAAGAATAATCGGCAGCGCAAGCCTCGGCTATCTTTTTGGCCCGGAAAATGTTTTGACCTTTGGTTACAGGCACTCTCTATTGGAAAATGATGATGTCACACTGGACGACGGGATGCTCTCCAGGCCTTTTGCCAATGTAGCCTACTGGTTCAATGTCAAGAACGGGCTCGAGTTGGATTATGAATACACGGACGCAACCTTTTCACGGGACGATGCGCTTGTTGCCGAAGACGATTATACTGGGAACGCCGCAGGCATCAGGTATATTCACCGTTTTACACCGCATACGTCGGGTTCAATTGGTTACGATTTCACGACCCGTGATTTTGACGGGTTTACAGAGGATTACAATATTCATGAAGGGGTGATCGGTTTTGAACATGCCTTTTCACCTGATTTTTCCATCTCCCTGGAAGGCGGTTATTTTTTAGTAATAAATGATTATTCTGATGACGAAAATGGCATCGTTTATGATGCCTCACTGGTGAAGAGATTTGAGCGGGGAAGTATAAAAATTGAAGGGTCCGGTGGCTGGAACGAGGCCTATCTGGAAGCGGAACCAATGGGCCTGACCCGCTATTGGAAGGTCGGGCCAAGTCTTGAAGTCCAGTTCTCAGAGCCTTTGTTTGGCTATGCGGGCGGTTACTACAGGCAGGACAGAAGAGACATGGACGGCAGGGAATGGAAAAGGTGGCAGGGAAATTGTGGTCTGCGCTGGGAATTCCTCGAATGGCTTTCGCTGTCGCTGGATTATACCTATAGTGAAAGAGACGATACCATGGATATTGATGACTATGAGGTAAACCGGGTCATGCTGAAATTGACGGCCAGCAAATTATTTCGGTGGGAATAATATTATGCACCTTGCGGGAGTACAACAAAATGGATCCCTTTGACATAACAAAGTACAAAGACATAGCGGCCAAGCGGAAATGGTGGATTGTAATTCCCT
>CAZUHR010000458.1:0-2601 GCA_964620335.1 uncultured Desulfobacteraceae bacterium | reverse complement strand
ACAAGTTCATGACTTATAACAAGTCCATGCGTGTTTTGATGTATTACAGCAACCAGGATGTTCGCCTTGAACAGATGCCTGTACCTGAGATAGCTCCGGGCGAATTGCTCATGAAGGTGGTTGCCAGCGGGATATGTGGCAGTGATGTGATGGAGTGGTACAGGCGGGATAAGGTTCCCCTGGTCCTGGGACATGAGGTGGCAGGAGACGTTGTTGAAGTAGGGGAAGGGGTGGAGAAATTTAAGCCCGGGGATCGCGTGACCGCAACACATCATGTACCGTGTAATACTTGCCATTATTGTCTGAACGGCCATCATACCGTATGCGAAACATTATTGAAGGGAACACACTTTTATCCAGGTGGTTTTGCAGAATATATCAGGATACCCGCCATCAATGTCGACCGTGGAGTTTTCCGCATTCCCAAAAATGTATCATACGACAAAGCCTCCTTTATGGAACCTCTTGCATGCGTATTGAGAGGGCAGAAAAATGCAAAGTTAAAACCGGGACAGTCAGTTTTGGTTTTGGGTAGCGGAATATCCGGTCTACTTCATATTGCGCTGGCCCGGACCCTGGGAGCTGGTCTGGTTGTGGCCGCAGATACCATACCTTTCCGGCTAGGGAAGGCGGAGGAAATGGGTGCACACCTTGTCCTGAAAGCGGACGAGACGTTAATCGGTTGCCTTCGCGAAGCAAATGAAGGCCGCTTAATGGACCTCGTGGTTATCTGCTTTGATGGATTTATTCCGCTTGCGTTCAACTCTGTGGAAAGAGGAGGAACCGTCCTTTTCTTTGCTGGCGCGCAAGAAGGTGCAACTATTCCCGCTACGATCAATGATATTTTCTGGAGAACCGAAATAACTCTGACAAGCACTTATGCGGGCGCCCCTTACGACTGCTACACCGCCCTAAAGCTGATCAGTGCCGGAACAGTTGCGGTTGAAAAAACAGTGACACACAGGCTGGCTATGAAAGATGCAACAAAGGGTTTCCAGGCGGTTTGCTCCCCTGTGGAACATGAATGCATCAAGGTTATTGTGGAACCACATGCGATTGATGATTGACCATTGAAGATTGTGTGTGGAAATGGATAGTGACGAGTTAAAGAGAAGGACAAAAGAATTCGCTCATCGCTGTGTAAAATTGAGCATGGCACTGCCTGAAACGGTGCTTGGTAGGCATGTTCGTGGCCAATTGATTAGATGCTCTACATCCGTGGCTTCAAACTATAGGGGTGTTTGCATTGCACAATCTAAGCCGAGTTTCATTTCAAAACTAAGTATTGTGTTGGAAGAAACGGATGAATCTCATTTCTGGCTGGAGTTTATCATTGATGAAAAATTATTGAATAAAGACATAGTTGAGCCGTTACTAAAGGAAGCAGATGAATTAACTGCTATTTTCGTGTCGCCAAGGAAAACGGCAAGAATTACTAAGAAAAATATTATGCCGGTCTAATCCAATATTCAATAGTCAATCTTCAATCTTCAATTATAAAAGGAGGAATGAATTATGGCAAATGCGTCTTCTAAATTCGAAAAGGCCATTGAAGTAGGTCGCCCCCCCAATATCATGCAGTTGTTTCCCAATTCCATGGCCCTTATTGTAAGCGGCAAGGTGATAGACCGGGCCATGATTGCCAAAGGCAAGGCAATGACTATTGCTGCCAACGGCCGGAATCACTTTGTAATACGTGGGGCGCTTAAGGCAGCGCAGAGAGCAAATGCGGCCATTATTATTGAGATAGCCAAATCCGAGGGAGGTGCAAACGCATACTGCGCTCCCAATTTCTGGAATCTGGCGAGACAGGTCGATGCTGTTATGAATGAACTGGGTATTACCGTGCCGGTTGCTATCCATGCCGACCATTACGCTATCAAGAATGACCAGGATGTTGAAAATGGCAAAATGGAAATCCCGTCTATATTTGATGCAGGCATCACTTCGATTGCCATAGATGCCTCACACCTGCCCGACGACCAGAATCTTCTGGCAAACATTGCCCTCAAACCCTATGTGCCCGACTGGGCCGGATATGAGACGGAAGTAGGTGAGATAAAGGGAAAGGAAGGTCTTTCCACGGTGGACGAGGCCCTCTTTTTGATACAGGGTCTTAACGCCCATGATATCTTCCCTGATTGGATAGCCTTAAACAATGGAACCACTCACGGTATTGAGGCGAGTGATGCGGGTATCCAGGTCCCCTTGACATCAGAGATACACAATGCATTAGCCAAATACAAGGTTTCCGGGGCTCAGCACGGTACATCGGGCAACAACTCAGACCGCCTTCGAAGCATAGCCCAACAAACCAATACCACCAAGGCCAATGTGGCGACCGCTCTCCAGATGATTACATGGGGCGTCAAGGTCAATGATTACGGCAACGCCCAGTTGGACGAAAATGGAGAGTTCATAAAGGTGGCGGACAAAGGGATTACAGAAGATTTGTGGGCTCAAATGGTGGAGTACGCCAAGTCAAAAGACCTCAAAGCCGGGAATTACAAAAAACTAAACCTGCTCTTTGAGAATAAACTCTTAGGCCTGCCAAAAGATGTGCGGGAAAGGATGGCAAAAGGTGTAGAGGACTTTGTTTAT
>CAZUHR010000457.1:0-2605 GCA_964620335.1 uncultured Desulfobacteraceae bacterium | reverse complement strand
TTCTTTATTTAAGATTCAGCGTCCTCTTGACCAGCTCTTTCTCGTGATCATAATTGATGACACGCTGGAGCATAATCTTTTGGGCCATGACAGGCCCGGCCCCATGCCAGGTTCCAACCCCATGGAGTCCGGCCGTCCAGTTCTGAAGACATTTGTGCACCTTCATGATGTTTTCGGTGGGTTCGTCAGACCCGAAGCTGTAAAATTCCTCAACATAATCCTTAACCTCGGGATTTTTAAGCTCCTTAAGGGAAGGCAGGGTCACGATAAGGCCTCCACCTATGTCACCCGCCAGGGCCATCACCCGCCAGAAGGCGTTGCACACATTGAGCTTTGAGACATTTCCCATTAGCTCATCGGGCAAAAAAACGCCCGAACCCTTGGGCTGTTCAGCGCCCCTGTGGGCCGCAGCCAGACCACAAGACCGGCCTGTTTCTCTCAATACCACCATCTCCGCCAATTGCTCATTGATATGGGTGGCCTTTTCAAGCCCCTTGTACTCCTGAATCAGTTTTGCCGCGCCTATGATCTGATTCATGAATCCTACCTTACACGTACCTCCACAGGTCATTCGATGGGTTCTAGCAAAACGTGTGACAAGCTTGACGGAATATGGATATTCTCCACAGTGAAAGACCCGTTCCCATGGAACAAAGACGTCATCAAAGATCACCATGGACGTCTCGCGCTGTCCATAAACAGGATTACCGAGCTCTTCAATGTCATCGGCAATATCCCTTTCAGCGGAATACGGCGTGTACTGGCATACAAAGGTAATTCCCTTGGCATCCACGGGTGTGGCAAACGCCACGGCGTAGTCTTCTTCTCCCTTGAAATGGGCGGCCTGGGGGAGGACCACGACCTCATGACTGGCATAGGCGCCGCTGATATTGATCTTGGCCCCTCGAACCACGATACCGTCATCGTTTTTATCAACAATTTTCAGGGATAGATAAGGATCCTTCCAGTCCAATGTCTTCTTGCTCCGGCTTCCCCTCGCCTCTGTCAGGGCTCCGGCCACGGATAGGTCTTTGGTCTGAACCATCTTCAGGTATTCCAAAAAACGAGGGTTGTATTCCGTGCCCAAATCCCTGTCCATCTCCCATGTCGTAGCGGCCAGGGAGTGGAAGGCGTCGTATCCAACGCAGCGATATATGCAGGTTCCCAGCATCTCTGCGGTAAAGGTGCCTGCCTCGGCCTTTTTGACAAGATCGTCAATGCTGGCACTCACGTATGTGTAACGATTAACCACATCATCGATAAGCGGCGAATAGCATGTCATAATATCCTTATACCTCGGGTCCAGGGCCCATTCATAGCTGGCCTTGTTGGCCTCCACAACGGTCCTGGTGTTCCTGTTCTCAAGGATGCTTTCAACCCTTTCACCGTTCATGAAAACCCTTGGTTTAACCCCCTTCAAGCTCTCTTCAAATTGTTCCGGTGTCATTAAAGCCATTTCTTCCTCCTCCTTTCAAAATTTTTAAGTAGGACTTTATTTTAAGTCGATTGCTTAACAAAAGGGTCAAAATTTCAAGTCTGCTTCCGCCTTGACCCGGTTATGGCGCCAGACTATCGATATAATTAATCAAGGAGTTGATGGACTGTTCCAGGCTGGCAGAGGATTTTTGCATTCCATAATTAACCGAGGCGCCCAACATCCCGGCAAAGACCATTTCGGTAACGGTAGCAGTATCAACATCTCCTCTCAACTCGCCCGATATTTTTCCTTGGTCCAGAAATTCTTTGATCATGGCTTTGAGGCGTACAAACCCTTCATTGATCTCACGAGACAAATGAGGCCGTTGATCATCCAATTCCACGGACAGGGCGACAAAAATACAGCCGCCAGGGAAGGTTTTTGTGTCTTTAAGGTAGCGGTCTTTGTAATTCTCCAGCAGTTTTTTCACCCTTCCGACCGGGTTTTCAATTTGATCCAGGCCATCAAGATTTTTTTCACGCCAGATCTTCCGTGCTTCACTTAATACAGCAAAAAACAGATCTTCTTTGCTTCTGAAATGGTTATAAAGACCACCCTTGGAGGTACGTGCTGCCTCTAATATGTCATGAGTAGAGGTGCTCAGAAAGCCTTTCGAGGAAAAAAGCTTTAAGGTTTCATAAATGATTTTCTCTTTAAGGTCCATTCTTAAAAGATGCCCTTCAGACCAGCAAGCCAGACCGGTCGGTCTGTTGCAACAAATATATAATTTTTCACTTTCAGGAAGTCAAATATTTTTTCAACTGCAACCCAAATTTTTCGCCTATCTTTGAAAAAGTAGAGGATACAACTCGCAATATCCTCCATGGACAGGGAGATTCAATGTTAAGGTTGACTATGGAAAGACATGACTATAAACTGCAATCCTCTATCTGGTATTTTCATAAGGAGAGATTTGGCCCAAAAAGACACATAATTGATTATAAGGAGGAATGGTAATCATGGCCAGCGATGATATTTTAAAAGGGAAAAAGGTGCTCGCGGTTGACGACGAACCTGATATTCTTGACACCCTCGAGGAATTACTCGACGAGTGTGAGATTGAAACCGCTTCTAACTTTGAATCGGCCAAGGAACTCTTAGAGAATAATGTTTATGATGTGGCCATTT
>CAZUHR010000456.1:0-2610 GCA_964620335.1 uncultured Desulfobacteraceae bacterium | reverse complement strand
CGCTTCAGGCGTGCGGCCTCAATAAATATCTTTTTGAGATGGCCAATATCCGCGACCAGGATTCATGGGTTCACGGCAATGATCCGGAGGCTGCCACAGAAAAGGCCAAGGACCTAATACGAATGGCGGTAGCAAGGGCTGGCCTGCTAAAACCCCTCAAAGAAAAAAATATTTCCATCAACCATAGAGCCCTTGTCATTGGCGGCGGAGTAGCAGGCATGAATGCAGCCCTCGGTCTTGCGGACCAGGGTTTCGAGGTGGTTATTGTGGAGAAGAAGGCCCAGTTAGGCGGTCTTTCTAGGGATTTGACCGTCACAATTGAGGGTGCAGATATTCAGAAATACCTTCTGGAGCTTGTAGACAGGGTCACAGGCCACGAGAAAATACAGGTGCTTACTGAATCTCTTATAGTTGGGTTCAGCGGGTTCAAAGGGAATTTTACAACTGAGATTATGGTCGGCCCGGGCATGTATGAACGCAAAATTGATCACGGTGTTGTGATCCTAGCCACCGGCGCTAATGAATATAAACCGGAGGAATATCTATACGGACAGGACTATCGAGTAGTTACCCAGGTCGAACTGGGAAAGCGTCTGGAGGTGAAAGGCGCAGATGATTTAAATAAAGTGGTGATGATACAGTGCGTAGGCTCAAGAAATGAAAAGAACCCTACCTGTTCCCGTGTATGCTGCCAGAGCGCTGTCAAGAATGCGCTTCATATAAAAGAACTCAATCCAGATGCCGAAATCTATATTCTCTATAGAGACATGAGGATGTACGGTCTGTTAGAGGATTACTACACAGAGGCCAGACAACAGGGCATTATCTTTTCCCGTTTCAGTCAAGACAATCCTCCTAATGTTGAAACAACAGAGAAAGGCATTATGGTAACCTTCAAGGACCACATTCTTCAGCGTGATCTTAGCGTCACCGCCGATCTCCTGGTTCTTAGCGCAGGCATGGTGGCAGAAGACACGGAGGAATTGGCATCCATACTGAAACTGCCTAGAAACGAAGAAGGCTATTTCATCGAAGCCCATGTTAAGTTGAGACCGGTGGATCTTGCCAATGAAGGTATCTTCTTGTGTGGAACCGCACACAGTCCAAAACTCATATCCGAAGCCATATCGCAGGCCCTTGCAGCCGCGTCCAGAGCTTCTATTTTCCTGTCTCAGTCAGAGATCACCCTGTCCGCAGTAACAGCCAAAGTTAATCCCGATCTGTGTGCAGCATGCCTTGTCTGCGTTCGAGCATGTCCCTATGGGGTGCCCCGAATAAACGAGGAAGGCGTTAGTGAAATCGATGAAGCCCTGTGCCACGGCTGCGGCATATGTGCTGCCGAATGTCCGGCCAAGGCCATAGAATTGAACTGGTATGAGGATGATCAGGTAATGAGCAAAGTCGAAGCATTATTGGAAGGAGTGTTATGATGAAAGAATTCGAGCCTATTATTGTAGCCTTTTGCTGCAATTTCTGAGGCTATACTGCAGCGGACCTGGCAGGTTCGATGCGCATTAACTATCCGGGCACGATTAGGATTATCAGGGTGCCCTGCACCGGAAAGGTGGATATAATTCACATTCTGCGAGCATTTGAAAAAGGGGCTGACGGGGTTTACGTTGTTGGCTGTCTGGAAGGCGAATGTCGCTTCAGTAACGGCAACCTCCGTGCCAGAAAAAGAGTGGAGCAGGCACAGCAGATCCTTGATGCCATAGGGATCGGAGGAGAAAGGGCACAGATGTATAATCTCTCGTCCGGGGAAGGCCCTCGATTTGCAGAGTATGCAAAAGAAATGACTAATAAGATAAAAGAGCTGGGTCCGAATCCGCTCAAAAAAGCCAAAGAGAAAATGGCGGCGTGATGCATGGATTCCCTCTCCCCGCCTGCTTGAGGACAGGCTTTGCGGGAATAACAGCCATGCCGGGTAGCGAAGATTCGACTATTTGAGTTTTTAACTAACCCAAGTACAGGAAAGAGAGGTAACCCCCATGATTGTTGCTGAGAAAAAGCCAATTGAGGAGATCATAGATCAGGTAAAGGATTTTAAGAAAATCCTTATTGCGGGATGCAATGAATGCGTGACTGTCTGTGAAGCCGGTGGCAAAAAGGAGGTCGGCATCTTGGCATCGGCCCTTCGCATGTATTTTTTAAATGAAGGGAAAAAAGTCGAAATAGATGAGGTCACTTTGGAGAGACAGTGCGACCATGAATATCTTGAGGAGATTCGGGATAGGATCGATCAGTATGATGCTGTCCTTTCACTTGCATGCGGGGTCGGCGTTCAGTTCATGGCCGAGAAATACTTCAGCACCCCGGTCTTCCCTGGTGTGAACACCTGCTTCATGGGTGCAGCCGAAGAAAGAGGTGTGTGGAGCGAGCGATGCCAGGCTTGCGGACAATGTATTCTTGGTGAAACCGCCGGGATTTGCCCCATTTCCCGTTGCGCCAAGAGGCTTCTAAACGGTCCTTGTGGTGGGTCAACAAAAGGAAAGTGCGAGATAAATAAAGAGCTTGACTGTGCCTGGCAGTTGATTATCGATCGGCTTAAGGAGTTGGGTAGACTTGATGACTACGAAAAGATTATGCCTATCAAGGACTGGTCAACGGAAC
>CAZUHR010000455.1:0-2610 GCA_964620335.1 uncultured Desulfobacteraceae bacterium | reverse complement strand
GGTTTACAAGGTGATAGTGGTGCATTATAATGTAACCGATATATCGGGGCGATTCTTTAACAAGGAATGTTTTACTTGCGTCCGTGTTGGCATATTTGCCCTGTTTCTTTTTAAGAAGCCCCATGGCTGAAAGGGCATTTAAAAGCATTTCGAGCCCTCTCACATCGCAGCTCAATCTTTGAGCAATTTCTGAAGCGCTGCTCACATCCTCTCCTATAAGAGTAAAAACACCCAGTTTAACACCAGCGTGCAGGGCAAAGGCCTGCCAGTAACTCCCGGATACCCCTAAAATTTTTCCGGCGTTCCATTCTCTGTCTTCCATAAGCCTGCTCCTGTTCCTGGCCACGATTTTCTGAAAATCGACCTTCTAAAACTATTAGTTTGGCTTTAAAACAATGGCATTTTTAGACTTCTGTCATCGGCATATCGCTAAGATTATTGTGCTGCAATGGGTGACACCTTCACTGGATCACGTACCCCCCGTCGACAGTCAGGGTGTGACCTATAACAAATGACGCGGCATCCGAAAATAGCCAGACCACGGCAGCGGCAATCTCTTTCGCCGTACCCATCCGCCCGATGGGTTGTCGTGCAATCGCCGCAGCCTTTCGCTCCGGCAAGCCTTCGAACTTGCGATCAGTCAAGGGAGATTGAACATACCCAGGGCACACGGCGTTGACCCGGATACCGAACTGGGCATATGCCAGGGCGGCGGATTTGGTGAGCCCCACGACCCCGTGCTTGCTGGCCGTATAGACAGGATTTGTGGGTGAGGCAACCAATCCCATGACGGACGCATTGTTCACAATCGCCCCGCTTCCCTGCTTCAGCATCTGACGAAGTTCATATTTCATGCACAACCAAACCCCTTTGAGGTTAACGCCCACAACGCTATCCCACACCTCTTCCGTGGATTCCGCCAGAGCGGCACTTTTACCCTCGATGCCTGCATTGTTAAATGCGCAGTCCAACCGGCCATATTTTTTCAAGGCCCTGGAAAACAATGAATGAACATCGGCCGTCTTCGAAACGTCTGCCCTTATAAACAGGGCTTCCCCGCCTTTGTCCTCGATTTGGTGCCGCGTCGCTTCACCCCCCTCAGCGTCGCTGTCGGCAATGATGACCGCGTTACCCTCCTCGGCACAAGCAAGGGCAGTGGCCCGGCCAATACCGGACCCACCACCGGTGATCAGAGTGACCCTATCGTCCAACTGCGCTGCCATATCTTTCCTCCCAATTTTCTGTTTAACTCTTCACTTCTTCTGTCCGGGAATATTGAATTGGGGTCGCCTAGCCAACTTATTGATATCTATAGACTAATACCCCAAAAGTAGGTGTTTCCATAGCCAAGGCTATTTTTACATTTCTTTTTTAATAGTTTTATATAGTTAGCGTGACCCCATCTCTCCAGAGCTTGCCAAGTTTTTCATCCTCAGCCTTAAATACAGAGCCAAAAAAGCCTGTATCAAGGAGTTCCAAAATCCTCAATCGCCCCGAGAGATTCCTTAATAGTCGTTTAAGATCCTCTGATTCCATAACTGTTTCTCAAACGTATAGGCGCAACGCGCCGAGTAACAGGCTGGCTTTGAAGCGGTTAGCGAAATAGCCAGCCCTTGTTGACTCGGATGTTGTGTGGGTTTTAGTCTATTGACTTAGTTTTGAGCTAACAACCCGATTGAGACTGATTCCTGACTCCGCTGCTCGAATAGCAAGATTTCGATGAACATCTGGTGGAACTCTAACCATAAATTTACCGCTATATTGCCGACTGGCGATAGGCTCTGGTACAATCTCATCGTTGGACTCCATATCTGATACAGCTTCAGCCACTAATTTTCGAATTCCCCTTAAAGCAGCTTCGGGGGTGGCAGATAACCAACTTAAGCTTGGGAATTCTGCACACAAACCAACATATTCCTTATCGTCTCCCGACCATGTTACCCTATATGTATATCGATCATTTTTTAATGCCATGATTTACCTCCAATCTTTCAAGGGCTAAAAGCACCTGTTTCACCTGATATGCTTTTGCTTTTCCTTTATAATTTTGGATGTTTATTCGAGGATCGCCTTGCCAGGGAGTTTTGTAAACTCTATGACTGCTGGCGCTTATTCGTGGTTCTCCAAAAAAGTGATCACAAATCTTACATAAATCATTAAAACGAATTCCCTTTGGATTTTGTTTCGTTTTCAATACTATTTCATCTATTTTGGCCATACTGTAATAGTATCAATATTGATATCAATGTCAAGGGGAAAAATAAACCGAAATTTGAATTATAGCTCGGTTTAAGACAGACACCAGGCTCTTCAGCCGCAGCTATCAGATGCCGGCTGAAAGAGCAAGGTTATATGGCATCATTTATTGAACACCTTGTCACAATCACCTTATGAAGTCTGGGAAATGAAATTAACGATCATTCTTGAGAATTCTGCCCCACGATCTTCTTGGAGAAAGTGCCCGGCACCCTTTATGGCGATATGTGGCTGATCTTTTGCCCCTGGAATCCGGCTTTGGAATACGCGTTCACCACCGCGAGTGATAGGATCACTGTCACTGAACATGGTTATAAACGGTTTTTCAAATTTGGAGAGTACTTTCCAGGCCTC
>CAZUHR010000454.1:0-2618 GCA_964620335.1 uncultured Desulfobacteraceae bacterium | reverse complement strand
GAGTGTAAGGTCGAGATCCAGCCAGGGGAAATAGAGCGCCATGGAGATGTTTCGGAAAAGCCTTCGCGGGATACCGAGGGCGGGGAAGGATAAGGACTTTGACAGGCGGCTGGAAAAACGAATTGTACAGCAGCGGAAGGATGCCCAAACCATTTGAATCTCTATCGTTGCAAAGTGTTACACGATGTGCTCAAGGGTGACAAAGAGTGATTGCTTGGCTATCATTTTTGCCTTTTATATCGGTTTAAAATAAGGGCTCGCAGATGCATGTTTCAATAGCCAGGCATTCAAGTATGGTTATCCAAAGTTGAGTATTCTGGGGCCGATTTTGTTCAGGATACCAGAAACATATGTCAACGAAATTCCGGTTAGAGATACTTTCGAAAAATGCAAGTATTCACCAAGAAATATTATTTTACCACAGTGGCGCTTTAGCAGTAGTAAATAGGACTTTTGCACATTTTTGCAGGAAGACGCCTCGCTTCCTATCCAGGTTTCAGGGGGTGACCTTATGAAAGATGATAATAAGACAAAGAAGCAGCTCGTACATGAACTGACGGAATTGCGCTCACAAAATGCCGAGCTGAAAAAGTCAGTAACCGTGAGCATATCGGCTGAGCT
Source organism: uncultured Desulfobacteraceae bacterium (assembly GCA_964620335.1). Lineage (GTDB taxonomy): Bacteria > Desulfobacterota > DSM-4660 > Desulfatiglandales > Desulfatiglandaceae > JAFDHL01. The sequence goes on along the minus strand of CAZUHR010000454.1, from coordinate 1,997 downwards.
TATGGTTGATGAGGCCCTTCGCTATGCCGAAAGTATTGTGGAAACTGTTCGAGAGCCCCTTTTGGTCCTGGATGCGGACCTGAAGATTATCTCGGCAAACCATAGCTTTTACAGAACCTTTAAAGTAACCCCCGGTGAGACGATCGGAAATTTCGTCTATGACCTTGGAAACAAACAATGGGACATCCCCAGACTTCGGGAGCTGCTTGAAGAAATCCTTCCTGAAAAACAAGCATTGAACGACTTTGAGGTTGCCAATAATTTCCAGGACATCGGTCATAAAATCATGCTGCTCAATGCCCGCGAAATATATCAGAAAGACATTGGCGCAAAGATGATCCTTCTCGCTATTGAGGATATAACCGAGCGCAAGCGACTGGGAGACTTATTAGCGGAGTCTGAAGAGCGTTACAGGCATGTTTTTGAGACCGCAAACGACGGGATCGTGCTTTTCGAAAAACGCGAAGGGAAGATAACCCATGCTAATCAAGCCGTAGAGAAGATATTAGGCTATTCCTTACAGGAGTTAGTTGGGAAAAAGCTTCAGGATATCGGCATCGTTGATATAGATGATTTCCAAACGATAATGCATATTTTGAACGAGATCGGAATTACTTATTACACCGATGTTACGATAAAAACAAAGTCCGGGCAGCATATTGATACGGATATCTATCTTGCTGACAGGGCAAAGTTGGTACAATGTAATATTCGTGATGTAACCCAGCGCAAGCGGATGGAATATGAATTGTCCGAATCTGAAAAACAGTACCGTACGCTGTTTAACGCGATTGACGAGGGTTTCTGTATCATCGAAGTGATTTTCGATGAAAAGGAAAAGCCGATCGATTATCGCTTTTTAGAGATCAATCCGTCGTTCGAGAAACAAACGGGACTCATCGATGCGCAAGGCAAGAGAATGCGCGAGCTTGCCCCGAAGCACGAAGATCATTGGTTTGAAATTTACGGGAAAATCGCTGTAACGGGCCAACCGGCTCGCTTTGTGAATCGTGCTGAGCAGTTGCACCGATGGTATGATGTTTACGCCTTCCGTTTGGGCCAACCGGAAGACCGGCAAGTTGCCATCCTCTTTAATGACATTACCGAGCGCAAGAGGATTGAAGAGGCATTGCGGGAGGGTGAAAGGTTCCTCCAGGATGTTTTCGACTCAATCAAAGAAGGGATCAGTGTGTTGGACCTCAACCTAAAAATTGTTCGTGTTAATTCGTGGATGGAGGAGATGTACTCAAAAGAAGGAAAGTTTGCTGGAAGGAAGTGTTACGAGGTCTATCAGAAGAGGGACACACCTTGTCCCTGGTGTCCATCTCTGAAGACCATTGAAACAGGAGAAATCCATAACGCAATCGTGCCTTATCCTTCAAAGGAAAATCCCACCGGGTGGTTTGACCTCTCGTCTTTTCCCCTTAGAAATATAGAAGGGAATATAGTCGGTGTCATTGAATATATGAAAGATATAACCCAGCAAAAACGATCAGAGGAGGCGTTGCGGAAGAGCGAGGAACACTACCGAAGCATTTTCGAGGATTCGAGAGATGCAGTCTATATTACCACTCGAAATGGTAAGTTTATTGACGCAAACCAATCCGCACTTGATCTCTTTGGATATAGTAGAGAAGAGATGGCATCGGTGAATGCCCTGCAACTATATGTGCATCCTGGTGATGCACGCAGGTTTCAGAAGGAGACAGAGAAAAAGGGATTTTTGAGAGACTATGAGGTAACGTTCCGCAAGAAAGATGGTACGGAGATAGACTGTTTGGTTAATACGACTCTCCGGCGAGCAAATGATGGAAGCATTCTGGGATACCAGGGCGTTATCCGCGATATGACTGAGCAGAAGAAACTCGAAGCCCAACTCCGTCAGGCCCAAAAAATGGAATCCATCGGCACCATGGCGGGCGGCATTGCCCATGATTTCAATAACATCCTTGGAGCCATTATCGGCTATACCGAGATCGCGGATTTACAGGTTCCCG
>CAZUHR010000453.1:0-2633 GCA_964620335.1 uncultured Desulfobacteraceae bacterium | reverse complement strand
CCAGATATTGGAGATTCTCTGAAAAGCGTATGAAAGAGCTTTATGCTCAAGGCCGTATTGTACAGACAAAGCCTGGGACCGTACCCGCTCAAAAGCGGTATCTCGGTGAAATGCCCGGCGTGCCGCTTCAGGACCTCTGGTTGAGCATAAACACTGTTCAGCCTCAATCCGCTGAACGGCAGGGATACGATACGCAGAAACCAGAAGCTTTGATCGAGTATATCGTGAAACTCTGCTCCAACGAAAACGACCTCGTGGCGGACTTCTTCTGCGGATCCGGAACCACCGGCGCTGTCGCTGAAAAACTGGGCCGCCGCTGGATCATGTGCGATCTTGGCAGGTTTGCTATTCACACCAGCCGGAAGCGTCTTATCGAAATCCAACGAACCCTCCATAATGAAAACAAGCAATATCGTTCTTTTGATGTTTACAACCTTGGCCGGTATGAGCGCCAGTGGTGGCAGAAAGAACGGCTCAAAGGGGCGGATGAAGAGCATCGCAGGGTAGTCATGGAGTTCTATCGGGCAGAGCCACTGCCTAATGCCACGGGGTTACTGCATGGGCGTAAAGGGCAGGCCCTTGTGCATGTGGATGATATTGACAGTATCTTTACACGAGATGAGGTGCGGGCCGTGGTAAAGGCCGCACGGGAGGCCGGGGCCAGGGAGGTACACTGCCTTTCATGGGAGTTTGAGATGGACCTTCGTCTGGTGTGCCATGAATTGGAGGCGGCGGAAGGTGTCAAGATCAAGCTTATTCCGATTCCGCGCGAGATCATGGAGAAGAACAGGACAAATCCGCCTCCGTTTCTTGAGGTGGCAGTGCTTGAGGCGGAGCCGGTGTATAGAAAGGAAGGAGGGAAGCGTGTTGTAGATATAAAGCTCACCAGGTTCCTACCGAGTCTTGCGGAGGTGCCGAGCAAGGAACTGGAATCGTTAAAAGAACGTGCGATTAAAAGCGGTTTTGATTTCATTGACTTCTGGGCCATTGACTTTGACTGGCACGATGGTAAGCCTTTTGAGCATCACTGGCAGGATTACCGCACGCGAAAGGACCGGTCTCTCAAGACGGTGAGTGACTTTGGGTATGATAAATATCCGAAGAGGGGCGCGTATATCGCCTGTGTGAAGGTGATCGATGTTTTCGGCTGTGATACCAGCATTAAGGTGGATGTGCAGGTATAACCTGTAGATCAGAATATGCCGCTATGTGAATGGAGAATAGCCTTTACGATTTTCGCGAGTTTGTGTAAAATGTTATTATTTTTCAATACTTATGAAGGAGTAAGGATATGGCAGAGTTAACTGTCCAATTGCCGGAATCGGCTTTTGCGGCCCTACGCAAGGACCCTGGTGAGTTTGCCAGTGAAATGCGCATTGCTGCGGCAGTGAAATGGTATGAGCTGGGCATGATCTCCCAGGAAAAGGCTGCTGAGATCGCAGGTTTATCGCGTGCGCATTTTATAACCGCCTTGAACCGGCTTCATGTATCGCCGTTGCAGTATTCTCCTGAGGAACTGCGCGAGGAATTGCGTGATGCTGATTGAACGGGTGGTTATTAATGCATCGCCTCTGATTATCCTTTTTCGCGGTCATCTTGAAAGTCTTTTGCCGGCCTTGTTCAGTGAAATCTCCATACCTGTAGCGGTGTGGTCTGAAGTTACCGGAGGGGGATACAGGGATGAATCCGTTTCAGGTCTCATAAATGCGGAATGGGCCAAAAAGGTGAAAGTTCCTGTCATTTCGCCCAGTGTCGCTGCCTGGGATCTTGGTATTGGTGAGTCGGAGGTATTAAGCTTTGCCATGGAACATCCGGGTTTCCGGGCGATGGTGGATGATAAGGCTGCCCGTCGTTGTGCAAAGACTCTGAGAATTCAGACATTGGGCACAGGTGGTATGCTTTTATTAGCCAAGCAGAGAGGACTGATTAAATCCGTTTCTGATACACTGGACAATTTGCGTATTTCGGGTTTGTGGATGTCAGACGAATTAGTGGATCTGTTTCGGCGAGAGGCCGGGGAAAAATGAATATGACATTTCATATAGAGTCTCTCAGAGTGTGTGGATAGAAAAGGGCATATCTCATGAGTGATATGGTCATAAACACGGCAGTGCTTGAACCATTATTTGCACCCCACGAAGAACCCAACTTTCACCGGGTACGGGCTGAGAAGCCGGGCAAACCAGCAAAGGTGGTGAAGGGCAGAAGGCCATCATCTATCACCGTAGCGAATAATCTCCGTTCCTTTGTGAAGCCATGGCGTGAGAGTGAATATGCGGGTGCCTCCGATACTACACGCGAGCTTCTCTTTCACTGGTTCGAGCGGGATCACGTGATTGAAACTCCCGCTGAAGAACGCATTCCGTTCAGCTACTACTTCTGCCAGAGGGAGGCCATCGAGTCCCTGATCTATCTATGGGAGGTCCGGGGCCTGAGAAGCCTTTCCAATATAATTTCTGAATTTGGAGGGGAGGACCGCGAAACAGCAGCCCTTGGCGTCAACCCGGACGAAGACCGTTGGGCTAAGTATGCATTCAAATTGGCCACGGGCACGGGGAAGACGAAAGTGATGAGCTTAGCCATTGTGTGGAGCTACTTTCATGCCCTTCGTGAAAGCGACTCTCCCATGGCAA
>CAZUHR010000452.1:0-2647 GCA_964620335.1 uncultured Desulfobacteraceae bacterium | reverse complement strand
GGACCCCGATACATGCTAATGAAGGAGCAGATTACGAAGAGGTGATTGAAATTGACCTTTCCACTTTAGAACCTTTAATGGCATGCCCCTCCAGTCCGGATGCAGTCAAGCCTGTGCTTGAACTTTCGGGCACAAAAGTTGATCAGGTAGCTATTGGAAGCTGCACTAATTCTTCCTACCGCGATCTCAAGTTGGTGGCAGAACTTCTTCGCGGAAAAGCTATACATCCTGATGTCAGTTTGGTCATTGCACCCGGCTCAAGGCAGGTATTATCCATGCTGGCCAAAGATGGCAGTCTGGGGGATATGATCGGGGCCGGGGCACGAATACTGGAAGCTGCCTGCGGACCATGTATCGGCATGGGGCAAGCCCCACCATCCGACGGGGTCAGCGTGCGTACCTTTAATAGAAATTTCCAGGGGCGGAGCGGGACACCTGATGGCCATGTTTACCTGGCCAGCCCTCAAGTGGCCATAGCGGCCGCATTGACCGGCCACATTGTTCACCCGGCAGAGCTGGGGAGCCTGCCGGATGTATCTGATCCGGAAGCATTTTTGGTAAACGATTCCATGATTATTCCTCCGCCTGCCAAAACAGGTGTGATCACCATTCGTATGGGACCTAATATCAAGCCGCTCCCGGCATCGGACCAGCTTCCAGATTATCTGAAACTTAAGTTGTTGCTGAAACTGGAAGACAATATCACGACCGACGATATTTTACCCGGAGGTTCTAAAGTATTGCCGTTGAGGTCGAATCTACCGGAAATTTCACGCCATGTTTACGCCGAAAAAGCGCCCGGTTTCGCTGAAAAAGCACTGTCCGAAGGCGATATTGCTATCCTTGGAGGTGAAAATTATGGCCAGGGCTCAAGCCGCGAACACGCAGCCCTTGCCGCCCGTTTTCTTGGTGTGCGAGTGGTGCTGGCAAAATCTTTTGCTCGTCTTCACAGGGCCAACCTGATCAACTTCGGGGTTCTGCCCGTATTGTTGACGGACCGGGAATACGATCAGATGGAAGAAAGCGATGAAATCGAGCTTGTGGGTGTCCGCGAGACAGTGGCTGAACTAATTGAAATCATTATTAAAATTATGAACAAAGGCCGGGAATTCATGGGCCGGCTCGAATTGTCCCAACGGGAGCGCAAAATATTACTCGCAGGGGGGCGACTCAATGTTCATCCTGAAAGCTGGTAAGTGATAGGTAATCCGGTTCAAATCATGATTCACGCTCTTAACCAAGCATGTAAAAATATTTTTTTGTAAAAAATGGAACGCGTTAATATAAAGGGAGAAATCATTAAGTGGGACACGGATGGACGACCCATCGTTCCGGACAATCCAATCATTCCGTTCATTGAGGGCGACGGGATCGGGCCGGAGATCTGGACTGCTGCCAAAACCGTATTCGATACGGCTGTCGCACATGCCTACCAGGGCAAACGTCGTGTCATTTGGCATGAACTGGCGGCCGGGGAGGCAGCACAAAGGGCCTATGGTCCTAAAACTCTCCTGCCGGCCGGGACTCTCGAGGACTTGGCCCGATATGGTGTTGCCATCAAAGGCCCTTTGACCACGCCTGTGGGAGGCAGTTTCCGTTCCCTAAACGTTTCCTTAAGGCAAAGCCTGGATCTGTATGCCTGCATTCGCCCGGTAAGACATATTTCCGGGGTCCCCGCGCCCGTGGTTCATCCTGAACGTTTGAACGTGGTTATCTTCCGCGAAAACACAGAGGACGTGTACTCGGGAGTAGAGTGGAGAGCAGGGTCCAAGGATGCCAGAGATGTGCTTGAATTAATCAACAAAAAACTTAGGGAATCAGGCAACAAACCGATCCCCTTTGAAAGCGCTATCGGTATTAAACCCATGAGCCGGGCCAACTCCAAGCGCCTTGTACGCCGGGCCATTCAATACGCCTTGGAAAATGGATATCAGAGCGTTACCCTTGTCCACAAAGGCAACATCATGAAATATACCGAGGGAGGGTTTCGCGATTGGGGCTATGAGGTAGCGAAAGAAGAATTTTCAGCGCAAACGGTTACCGAAGCAGAATTGCGCGATGGATTCGGCGGCAAGATTCCATCTGATCACATTATCATAAAAGATCGTATTACGGACTCAATGTTTCAGCAGCTATTGCTGCGGCCTGAAGAATATGGGGTGATCGCCACAACTAATTTAAACGGGGATTACTTATCAGATGCGGCTGCGGCCCAGGTGGGAGGTCTTGGCATGGCCCCGGGGGCAAATATCGGGGAGAGGTGTGCAATATTCGAGGCCACCCACGGCACAGCACCCAAATACGCCGGCCTGGACAAAATCAATCCCGGCTCTCTTATCCTTTCGGGCGTTGAAATGCTACGCTTTATGGGCTGGACAGAAGCCGCGGACCTGATTGTTGAGGCGTTGACTCAAACCATTGCCCAAGGGATGGTAACCTATGACCTTGCCCGGCTGATGAAAGGCGCCCGGGAGGTGAAGTGTTCGGCCTTTGGTTCTGCAGTTGCAAAAAATATTTTAAGGCTGGCAGGATAATACCTGGTTTTTTCTATACTAATTATTCAAAAAGGATTTGATGAAATTTTCGACTTCGATCCTTCCCTTATAAATACCATAATGCCCCTCACACAGGATGTCTGCTTCAATGG
>CAZUHR010000451.1:0-2661 GCA_964620335.1 uncultured Desulfobacteraceae bacterium | reverse complement strand
CCGTTGGCAAACAGTAAGCCTCATCGTATGATGTGGTATGAACTGATTGAACTCCAGCAAGTATTGCTGCCAGGGTTTGTATTCCTGCTCTCACAATATTATTCATCGGTTCCTGGGCGGTAAGAGGTAAGGCAGAAGTTTGCACGGCCACACGCAGCCACATACTTTTTTTATTTTTAGCTCCAAACCTCTCCTTCATCAAACGGGCCCATATACGCCTCATCGCCCTAAATTTTGCGACCTCTTCGAATAGATCTATGTGTACTGCAGAGAAAAAAGCTATACGACGTGCAAAACTGTCGATGTTTAAGCCTCTGTCTATCAGTCCTTTCACGTAATCAACACCAAGGGCAAGCGCAAATGACGCCTCCTGAACTGCATCGACCCCTATTTCCCTGATGTTTCTTGAATTGACATTGAGAATGTTCCATTTTGGAAGGCGAGGAATAAGATACTCCATAAGGTCGAGCCCAATCTTGAGATTTAAATCTATAGGGAAAAAGGCTGTATTTGCTTGAAAAGTAGGGCCTACAAGCTGAGTAAGGCAGCAATTCATAATTGTCCCTATCAAACTCTCCCAGGGGATATCCCGTTCTTTTGCCATCATGAGATATTGAGACATAATGATTAAAGAACTTGGTGGTGGAAAGATTAATGTTGAGCTTATGCGGTCAAGTGGGATGTCTTTGAAGAGAGTTCTCATATCTTCGTACGTACACATGGACGTTCCCTGAAGCCCTACATCAGGTTGTGCGAGAGGGTAATCAGGGTCTAACCCTAATTTTGTTCCGATGTCGGAATCTATATTGATACCTGTCTGGCCAATCTTGAATAGGTATTTTATGAGCTTATTGCTTTCTTCCGGTGAACCAAAACCACTCTGTTGCCTGCGGGTCCAAAGACGTCCCCTATACATATCTTTGTGAATACCGCGTATAAATGGGTATTCGCCTGCGTCTGGAAGTACTTTATTCCACATTGCGTGGTCATAAATCCTTTTATATTCAAAGCCCGATAGGGACTTAAAGGTTCGTAGTTTTTCACCTTTGAGGTGACTGAATTTTATTTCAAAACTATCCTCCATATTGTCCTCCACGTTTATTAGAAGCCTTAGAAAAATATATCGCCCAGTAAAGTGTCTAGGGAGGTTCCGCTGTTTGAGAAGAATTTGATGCCAGGAGAATTTTGGAAGGAAAATATGCTGTGGGAACCGAAGACAACAATGTGAGTCCCGGTCTCATCAGGTGGTACATTCAATATTATTGCCGTGAGTTTCATGCCCAGCACTCAAAATTTGTTTAGGCCTTTTACGCCCCCGTTTTGCCAGCAGGGCTCCTGAGATTTCGCGAAACAAGCACCCACAACGCACGCAATCACAGAGCTCTTGCCATTTATATCGCTCAGAGCTCTTTACCGAAAGATTCCGTAACGGATGCCGCTTGTAAAAATTCTAAAGATTAAATTTGACAGCTCCTTCGGTTTAACCTTGCCTTTTGGATCATACCAGGAGTAAATCCAGTTCATCATCCCATAAAGTGTGAAGGTCAACGTAGTGACAATCTCTTTACGCTCGTTAACGCCAAGAAACTCAGAAATGACATTCGCGGTAATTTCAAAATATTGTCGCTCCATTGCCTTGACGTCCTTTAGATATTCCTTGGGCAGACTGTAAGCTTCTTTGATTAAGGTTTTCGCTGCGAACGTATTGGTAGTATAGTGGTTTATATGGTGGTCGATTATGAATCTGATTTTTTCAAGGGCGTTTTGCTTTAGCTTCAGTGAGCCCTCAAGGTTTTCGAGGTCCAACTCAACATACTTTGAACAGACAAAGTGTAGTATTTCCGATTTACTCTTGAAATAGTAATATGCTTTCCCTTTGCTTATTCTTGCTGCTTCTGCAATATCATCGATGCTTGTTGCTAGATACCCTCTCGTGCTAAACAGTTTTGCGGCCGCCCCTGCTACGAGATTTTTTGTTTTTGACTGCCTTAAAACGGTTTTCTGAGAAGGGGATTTTACTGTTCTGACCATATCAAAAAGCTCCGTTATCTCCATAAAAAAAACTGACTGGTCATTTTTTTTTAGCTTGGTATTCTTGATTTGTCAAGTATTTCTTCGGTATTTGTGTAATTCTTTTGGTTCGCCCGGGAAATGACCAAGTTACCATTAAAGTCCTGAGAATTTTGGACAATTACGAATCAGTTAAAGAACTGACAAATAATTTAGCTATTCAAACAGCCATCCAAAGAATTCTGGTTCATCCGGTTAATGAGTACCTTGATGGTGCGGGAAAAAGAGGACGCCTTTTCGTTCTACAGTTTCCTGTTAATGTGAGTGACAGTTGATTAGCCGGAGAGGCAGAAGAAGTTTTTGCCAAAAAGCCGGTTTTTAGAAAAACGAAGAAAGGGCGCTCTGGTAAAATAATGAGATATGTAGATAAAGGAAAATAATAATTTTGAATATTGGGCGGTAAAAGGGTAGGGCATGTCGCTCAGAGAACCGGTTATATTGTGCTAAAGCCCGATTAGAGTTAAACATTGAACCGGATACTCAGGATGTTGCCATCCTGGACCAGGTAATTTTTGCCTTCTAATTTCATTCGGCCCTTTTCGCGAACCGCCTTTTCGGACCCGCATGCCATTAAATCATCATATGTAAAGC
>CAZUHR010000450.1:0-2666 GCA_964620335.1 uncultured Desulfobacteraceae bacterium | reverse complement strand
GTTTTGCCCCGCATAGACATCTCGGGCTACTTCTGCTAGCATATCAAATAATTAACGTTAACAGGGTTCACACACAGAAATATAACACCCCATGTGCTCAAGTCCTCCAACAAGCTCAGGATCTTCTAAGGGATTGAGGTAAGCGGCTTTCTCCGCGGCGATTAATTTCACGTTAGATATAACTATTTTATAATGAAAATTTGACATAAAGGGCTGGACCATGCGCGGAGATAAGAAAAACACGTCTTAGATTCTGTGTATAGTGCTTGCAGTTGTTATTCACTTTGGGCGCTGTGAAACGGCAGCAGCTGAGGCATTTACATATAAAAATCCTGTCAGAGATCCGGATATCGATGTTTATATTTATCATCCGGATAAGACATGGCACGGCACCACTCTGCTCGCAAACAACCATAAACCTGAAAGACCGAGAATAAATGAAGGGAAAAAGAAAATATGACAAATCAACAGACTGTCTATGAAAAGACATATGAAGATTACCTGGCACAGATTAGAGCAGTGGATCTTCATTGCGTAAAACAAAACCTGGGAGTAGAGGTAGAAGGAAATAAAATTATAATTCCTTTATTCGGTAAACCCCATAAGGTCTCTGAAAAGGGTATTACTGATCCGTCAGGTAAAAAGCCAACCCTTGACATATGTGTTATCCTTTTTAAATACCTTCTTCTATGCCCGGATATTTTCCCAAAAGAAAAAGAATGGGTCTCCTTTAGGGGGCTTAAAGATTCGGGTCCTTTAACGAAATATTTTGCAAATGACGTAGAACGGGCAATCTCCACATATTTTGCAGGAAAACTCGAGGAGATGGAAGAGGCAAGCAAAGCATTGGGAGGATATACACCCGCTATTGAAGTGACTTATGATCTGGCCATGCAATTCGATGCCCTACCGCAGGTTCCTCTTATTATGCTTTATAATGATACGGATGATGAATTTTCGGCCAAATGTTCCATACTTTTTGAACGAAGGGCGGAAAATTATCTTGATGCGGAATGCCTTGCAATACTTGGAAGGCTTCTATTTACATACCTTAAAAAGGCCGGAAATTTCGGCTAAACTGTTAATAGGCCCATTTTTTGGAATAGAAAAATTGGTTGCTGGATCGTAAATGTTCCAGCTGCCTGAGACGGTTAGGGACGAGGCGTTGCAATTTCAGCCAAAAATCGTTAATCTTGTAACCATATAGGGTGTGTCTGAGAACTTCTTGTTAAAACCAATCCATAAGAGGAAGGAGGTAATATTATGGGAAAGAGTTACTTGAAAAAATTGCTTTTCGTATCGGTCTGCTCAATGCTAGTTTTTTATGCCGCGCAAGGGCCTTCCGCACAAGCGGCCCAGAATGCGTTCAAGGCCTATGATTTCAACCCGCAGTTAAAGGCCGGACAATATAGACAAAAGGTGGATAATTTTTTGATTATACTGGACGCATCCGGGTCCATGGCCGAATGCTACAAAGGACAGCCGAAAGTAACCCTGGCCAAAGAGACAGTAAACAATATGAATCAGACGATTCCTGATCTGTACATGGTCTCCGGACTCAGGGCCTTCGGCAAAATCCGGTCTGCATTTTCAATCGAAAATGAACTTGTTTACGGGCCGGCACTCTATTCAACGGCAGGAGTTAATGAGGGCCTGAATGCAGTAAGAAGGGCAGGCGGCTTTACGCCGCTGGCAGCCGCTATCAGCTACGGCACTGAAGATTTGAAGACATCTCAGGGAAAAATTGCTGTCATTATCTTTAGCGATGCCAAGGAGGTGGGTAATGAACCGGTACTGGCTGCAAAGGATATGAAAAATCAACTCGGTGATAGGGTTTGCATCTACACTGTGCTGATCGGAAATGATTTAGAAGGCAAAAAGATCATGGATCAAATTGCCCAGGCTGGAATGTGCGGGTGTGCAGTAAGTGCGGATAGCCTCGATTCCGGCCAAAGTATGGCGGATTTTGTGGAAATGGTCTTTTTGGTCAAATGTCTGGACAGTGATGGTGACGGCGTATACGACCCTGCAGATCAATGTCCTAACACTCCTAAAGGAGTCATAGTCGACGCAAGAGGCTGCCCGTTTGACAGTGACGGAGACGGTGTTTACGACTACCTTGATCAATGTCCTAACACTCCCAAAGGAGTAAAAGTTGACGCGAAAGGGTGCCCGTTAGATACTGATGGCGATGGCGTATACGATTACCTGGATAAATGCCCCGGTACGCCGAGGGGTGCTATTGTTGACACAAGGGGATGCTGGGTGCTTGAAGGGGTGCTGTTTGATACTGCCAAATGGAGTATCAAAAACCAGTATTATCCTGTGTTGGAGGAAGTGGTCTCAGTTTTAAAGGCAAATCCTTCATTGAAGCTGCAAATCGCGGGGCACACGGACAGCCGTGCTTCAGCGGAATATAATCAGAAACTTTCCGAAAACCGCGCAAAGGCGGTTAAAGATTATCTCGTAAAAAGAGGCATCAAGGCTGGAAGTCTAACAACCAAGGGTTACGGTTTATCAATGCCGATAGCCCCGAATGACACGCCTGAGGGTATGGCAAAAAATCGAAGGGTCGAGCTAACTCCCATCCGTTAGTAAAGAAGCCCCACCCTAAGAGACTGTGTCACAATCTCTTCCGGTCATTGCGAGCGACCAAAGGGAGCGCG
>CAZUHR010000449.1:0-2683 GCA_964620335.1 uncultured Desulfobacteraceae bacterium | reverse complement strand
TGCGCTTGTGGTACAGTCGCTTTTCGTAATTGCCCTGTTTATCATCTACCTCATATTGGTCTTACGTGTGCTTTCCATAGAGGAAAACCAGCTATCCGAAGCGTTTGCCGAAGAGTACCGCTCCTATAGCCACAAGGTTAGACGGCTAGTTCCATTTATTTACTAACCAAAAGTGGATAAAAGAGGAAATACTGAATTGTGGAAAGAATGCTGGTGAATGAATGAACGCCCTCAAAACACCTATAAGCAAATGCAGCCGACTCGTAAACTCGCGGCTGATTTGCATCGTTCTACCTCATAATGCTTGACAAATAATCCAATTATTGTACAATTGTCCATGAAATATGTTCTGGAGGTTGATATGGATATTGTAATTGATACATCTGCATTGATTGCAGTTATTGTTGGTGAACCCGAACGCAATAAAATTGTTGAATTTACTACTGGAAATACACTCATAGGGCCAGGTTCTATTCCGTGGGAAATTGGTAATGCCTTCTCGGCAATGTTTAAACAGGACAGGTTGACACTTGATAAAGCTCAAAAGGGCCTTGCAATATTTGCAAGTATTCCTCTTCGGTATGTTGAGCCAGATTTTGTTAATGCCTTAAAGATATCCAAACAAGCCAAGATGTATGCATACGATGCTTATTTTTTGGACTGTGCTATTAGGCACAAAGCACCGTTATTGACATTGGATCAAAGGCTTATGACAGCTGCTAAAAAAATTAACGTTGCAACCATGGAGGTTTAAAATGCAAGTCTATACATATTCAGAAGCCCGGCAAAAACTATCTATAGTTCTTGATCAGGCTGAAAATACGGGCAAAGTTCTAATTCGAAGGAGAGACGGGCGAACTTTCGCGTTGATTCCGGAAAGAAATGCTTCTTCGCCGTTGGATGTCCCATCAATTAAAGCGAAAATTACAACACAAGAAATAGTAGATATTATTCGAGCAGGAAGAGAAAGGTAGAACAAGCTAATGAACCAGATGGGCCTTTAAATCGGCCCCCTGGTTATGAGCGCATTCTGCTCGATGGAGATTAAGATGGTTTCGTTCACAGAGATTCCTTTTGCTTTGAATACGAATCAATTATTTGAATACTTGAGGATCGAACCTGGTACTGATCGTGCCAAGGAGTTCGAGGATCTTGTTAATGAGGTTCGAAAAATTGGAAAACCTAAAGCCCTGTATAAGGCTTCTTTCATAGACGAGAAAGGTGAGGAGACTATCACGTTAGATGGTGTCACATTCACAAGCCTCGCTTTGAGAAAGAACCTTGATTCAATTGAGCGTGTATTTCCTTACGTCGCTACATGTGGCACCGAAATTGATGATATTGAGATAGGACAAGGCGATTTACAGAAAAAAATATGGATTAGTTTCCTTAAAGGGAGCCTCCTTCAGGCCAGTATGCAGTTTTTGAGAGAGCACCTAACTAAACGGTATGGGGTGTCAAATTTATCTAGTATGAACCCTGGATCCGGGGATGCTTCTGTTTGGCCGTTTGAACAGCAAAGGGAATTGTTTTCAATGTGCGGTGACGTTGAAGTGCTTATTGGTGTGAGATTGACAAAATCACTGGTATTGGTACCAGACATGTCAGTCGCTGGAATCCTCTTTCCAACAGATGCTGACTTCCAGAGTTGTCAACTGTGTCATCGCGAAAATTGCCACTTCCGGCGAGCTCCTTTTGACAGAGAACTATGGGAATCAATTAAACAAAATTAAATCGAGCGTACTCCAGTCATTTCAGGGGGCGGCAATGTCTACGGAATGCTCTTGCTGCGGGAGTAATATACTTCCATTTTATTTGGCAGGATTTCGTACCTGGAATATCCCAGGGTATCTCATGGAAGAAAGAAGAGGGCTTTCACTTCATCAGTGAAGGGAGCCATAAAGCAATTGAAGGAAATATAAGGATTAGCCCGATAATAACCAGATTCATAATAAAATAGGGAATGGCCGCGCGGATGATATCCCCCATACTTACATCGGCCGGTGCGACTCCCTTCATTGTGAAAAGGAGCATCCCAAAGGGTGGCGTCAATGTTGCCGCACCTAAATTTATGAGCATCATCGTGCAAAACCAGACCGGATCGAGCCCAAGGGCATTAACAACCGGCATGAAGATTGGAATGGTGATCATGGTTAATGAGATGAGATCCATAAAACAGCCAAGGATTAGCACCACCACCTGCATAGATATCACTATAAGGAAAGGAGATACCTCGAGGGTTGAGGCAAAACGCGCTAACGCATGGGTGCAACCGGTATAGGCCATGAGCTGGCAAAAGGCCACTGATCCGGTAATTATTAGCATCACCATTATTGTAACTTGAGCGGAACCCAAAATACTCTTGTTAAGGGCACTCCAGCTAAAACTCCGGTACATAGCAACTAAAACAAAAGACGCGAGCGCCCCTGTAGCGGCGGCCTCTGTGGGGGTGGCTACTCCTAAAAAAATGACACCGGTTACCAGGAAAATGACCCCTGCCAGGGGTATAATATAGTACAGGGAGGTCACCTTTTCCTTAAAGGGGATCCTTTCAGACGTGTATTTGGGGACCTGTTCGGGATGAATCATAGCCTGATAGAGGATGTAAACAATGTACAACCCTGAAAGTAGCAGGCCTGGAACGATACTGGCAATGAGCAGATGACCAATAGATACCTCCGCC
>CAZUHR010000448.1:0-2685 GCA_964620335.1 uncultured Desulfobacteraceae bacterium | reverse complement strand
ATGCGCTCCTCCATAGTGAAGAGCTGCCCTTCGGGAATGCCGATTATCTCCCTGGGAGAATCCTTAACGCCAAAGACCATCCTTCCTCCGGCCCCGTTGGCAAAGGCTACGGCAGTCCGGGCCACCTGTTCGCCCTTTGGAAAGCTTTCCTTGAATTCCAGTCGACGGGACTCAGGTCGGTCCAGATATTGGGGATATTTTTCAGTGGATATCATAGGGCCTTTCCTTCGGCATGGTGGCCTTCGGCCGGAAAGCGTTAATGATTCTGATCAACTCATCCACCATATCTTCATCAATGAATACCCCGTCCAGCCCGTCGCTATGTAGCGTTGTAAACGGCGGTTCATATAATTGCTCTATTTCTATGGAGCCGTATCGGCTTATGTAGTTTTTCAGGAGATTAAGAAAACTGATCTGCGAGGAAGTCAGGGCAGGGTGAGCAGTAATAAAATCAACAAAACGCTCATTTACTACATCTGCGTCCATGCCTATGATACTCCGGATGGCATAATCAAGGGGTGTGGCTGTTTTGAAAAATTCTTTCAGCACATCCTGATCCACGCTCGGATTCTGAGTGAGCACAAGAGAGGTCAAGGCCATCAGGTCTGTATTTGAAACAGGTTTGCCTGCCTTGATTTTCTGCAGCGTCTCATTTTCATCAAACAGTTTAAGCAACACCTCCTGTACTTTTTTTCTGAAGCCGGGCATGTCAGAGAACTTAAGGGTTGGTGGTATCCGTTTATATTCTATATCCACGTCCTGAATATCAATATGCTTTGGAGGGTCGGGCACATAGATTACCCTGTCAATATATTTCATGATCCCTCTGAGATCCTTGCGGACGTTTTCAAGGGCTTCTACCGAAGGTGTTTCCCAGAAATGGTTTTCTTTTACCAGACTTATGGTTTCAGCTTTCTCCCGAACCGGGTTCAGGTGCATTTGAAGACGACTGATCCAATCAAGCATCTTGTCCTTTAGATCCGAAAAGCGACCGGATTTCCTTAATAGCTCGACTTGCATATTTACTGTGAGAAGATCGAAGCGGTATGCATCCGCATAACCTTGTATGTTAACCCATTTCATGAGGGGTGCTATTTGCAGTCTGAGTGTCTGCTCTGTTGTGGGTGAGAATTGTTGCAGCGTTTCAGGCCTTGCCATGGCACGTTTTTCACGCCATTTTTCCCTGACACTTATCGTGTCCTCTGAAAGGCTTTCAATATCCTGCCCGATCAGAGGGACCAGCAGATTAAAAATATCGAGTTCCCCTTGATTCAGGGCTGTTCGGCACAAATCCAACCTTGCCTCAAATAACTGCTCCATCAGGGATTTGGTAACCCCCGGCTCTGCTTTTTTGTACTTTTTTTCAAAGAATTCAAAATTACCCCAGTGATCAAATATCCTGAACTGGGTCTTGTCCTTTCCTTCACCGAACAGATCCGGGCAAAGTCTGGTGCCCCTTCCGATCATCTGTTCAAATTTGACCATAGACCTTATGGGTTTTGCAAAAACAAGGTTTACTATTTCAGGTATGTCTATACCCGTATCCAGCATGTCAACCGAAATGGCAATCATGGGATGACTTTCCTTATGGGCCTTGAGATCATCTATCAATTGTTCTGCGCGTGGATCGTAATTGTCGATGACCCTGCAGAATTTACCACCGTATTGAGGGTATAGTTCGTTGAATACCTCGGCAAGCAGAACCGCGTGATTATGATTACGGGCAAAGATAATCGATTTCCCAGGATACTGTCCGGTCTCCTCCCTGATTCCGTTTTCCATTAGATTACGCAGGATGGCCCTGTTGGTATCACGGTTGAAGATCTGTTTGTCAACATGCTGGTTCTCGTAGTTGAAAAGTTCCGGATCTTCACCATCTTCTTCGAGTTGTTTGATCTGTTCCTTTGTGAGATCCTTGTATTTTATCCCTTCCCTAAGGAATTTGGTCGTGTGTTCATAAACTTCAAAAGGAACGAGGTAATTCTCTTCAACAGCATCATCCAGAGAATAATAGGCCGTTGGTGTCCTGTCCTCGCAGTCAAATATCCGGAATGTGTTTCTGGAGATGAAATCCACCGGGGTTGCGGTAAGACCGATTTGATGGCAATCAAAATAACGAAACATATCACGGTATCGGTTATAGATACTGCGATGTGATTCGTCGGCGATGATCAGATCAAAAAAACCGGTATCAAAGGTCTGGTAGATTTTATTCATGGCAGGATAGGTGGCCAGATAGATCCGTTTGTCCCTGTCTTTGGCCGTACCGGCGGAAACCACGGTCATGGGTTCGTTAAGGAAGTCGTTAAACGCGTTTTTTGCCTGCTTCCTGAGTTCTTTGCGGTCGCATAAAAAAAGGACCCGCATGATCCAGTGAGCGCGATATAAGAGATCGGTAAGGGCGATTGCCACGCGGGTTTTTCCTGTCCCCGTAGCCTGGACCAGTAATGCCTTGCGATGTTTATTGGTATACTTTTCATTTACCCTTTTGATGGCCTCTATCTGATACATCCGGTCAACGATCTCAACCTTTGGTGAGAATTGATCCAACGGAAGCTTGTTTTCCCTTTGAAACATAAGATATTGAAGGCTGTCCTTTGAATAAAAGCCATAGATTTGTCTGGGAGGATAGCCCTGGGCATCGTCCCATATGAAAATATCAAAGCCGTTAGTGTAAAAGATTAT
>CAZUHR010000447.1:0-2704 GCA_964620335.1 uncultured Desulfobacteraceae bacterium | reverse complement strand
ACTTTAGGCACTTCAAATTCTAGGCACTTTAGTCACTTATCCGTGTGTGAAGGAGGAATATATGGACCAAGTTTTTGATAAGCTGGCAGAGATCGTGGGGAAGGAATATGTCTCCAACCGATCTGAAGAATTGTTTATCTATTCCCGTGATATGGGAACGATGCCACCTCATAAACCCGATTATATTGTTCTGCCTGCGAGTACTTCAGAGGTGCAGAAGGTAATTCTGTTGGCGAATCAGGAGAAGATTCCTGTTGTTCCGATGGGTGGGGGCCTGGTCCTGTCTGCCCTGACGGTGCCACTAAAGGGCGGCATCGTGTTGGATATGAAACGGATGCATCATATCCTGGAGGTTAATGCACAGAATCGGTATGCAATTGTAGAGGCGGGAACTCCCCAGGGCAGGCTCCAGGCCCATCTCCAAAAAAAATATCCGCATCTCAAGCACTCCATCCCTGACGCGCCTCCCATGGCCACAATCGCCGGCAATATCCTCATTCATGGATCAGGGCACCTGTCACAGGCCACAGGATTCCACTCTGAGATGTTAAATGGTTTGGAGGTCGTGCTACCGACAGGGGAGATCTGCCGGATTGGCTCATGCTCTACATCTCCCTATTGGTTTTCACGTGCCCCGTTACCAGACCTGGCCGGGCTGTTTATCGGCTGGTTCGGTACGACCGGTGTGATAACCAAACTCGCAATCAAGTTATATCCCAGGCCGGCTTTGAAAGATGTTCTTGTCTTTGTCACTGAAGAGGCGGATATCATCCCCGATATCTTGCTGAAAATTGTGGACACGGAGATGGCGGAGGATCTGGTAGTGGTTGCCTCTGAATATCCCTCGTGGACAAGAGATCTGCAATTGACAATGATAAACATCACGGCCAACTCCGATGCCGAGATGAATTTTAAACAAGGGATAATCAGGGAATGTTTGCACAGTTATGCCAAAGACAAATCCGGAGGTTTCATTGACATGCCCCTTATGATGAAGGGCGTGCTTTTGGAAACCCCAATGCGAACTGTAACCAGGTTCGCCGATGCCCGGGAAGGGGGTGGTTTTGAGTATGTGGGGGCTATTATGCCGGTAGGCCTGTTTCCCCAGGCATATCAGGCCGGGGTGGAGATCGCGGCCCGTCATGAACTGCCTTATTCTATGGTTATACGTGTTATTGGGCGTTGTCACAGTCTGATGTTTGCCTATGGTTATCCCTTTAACAGGGGCGATTCAGATGACGTTGAGAAGGCTAGGCAGGCATTGCATGACAGTAACCTGGCATCTCTGGAGATTGGAGCCATCCCATGGAAGACCGAGGAGCCTGGCCAGCAACTCATTATAAAACAAATGGATCCCGAGACATTGGCGTTGATGAACCGGGTTAGGTCCTTGTTAGATCCTAACGGTATTATGAATCCGGGAAACTGGGAGGAGAAATAAATGGAATATGAAGATCTTATCCACCGATGTTTCCGGTGCGGGTATTGTAAGTTCACAAAGGATTATGGTGACTTCAATTGCCCTTCCTATCGCAAGTTCGGCTTTGAGACGTATTCCCCCGGCGGCAGGATGTGGCTCTTACGCGGGTGGTTGGAAGGGGAAATCCCTGGCACTGCAGACCTGGCGGGGATATTTTACTCCTGTGCCTCTTGCGGTAACTGCAGAGAACGCTGTGTGATGAATTTTCGGGAGGACCTGGTTGATATTTTTACGGCTGCACGAACCGAGTTTGTAGAGAAGGGATTGACCCCGCCTGCTGTGAGGGATTATTTCAGGAATATTCAATTAAGTGGAAACCCGTATAAACTGCCTCAGGATAAGAGGGGGGAGTGGGCTGCAGGGCTGGAAATAAAGCCATTCAAGGGTCAGGAGTATCTGTTCTATGCAGGATGTTTGGGGTCATACGATGACAAGGGAAAAGAGATTGCACAAAAAGTGGCCGCCTTGCTAATAGGTGCCGGATTTGATATCGGGATCCTGGGCAATGAAGAGCATTGCGATGGCAATGATGTGAAGGTCATGGGAGAGGCCGGCCTTTTCCAATTATTGGCTGAAAAAAACATCGCCAAATTCAGGGATGCAGGTGTCCACAAGATTATAACGCTTTCTCCGCACAGCTACAATGTCTTCAAAAATGATTATCCGAATGACCAAGGCGCCTTCACGGTCATGCATTATACACAGGCGGTGTCGGCCGCGTTAGAGGAGGGGAGGGTGTCTTTTGGGGAATTGGACACCAAAGTCACCTATCATGACCCGTGCTACCTGGGGCGCCACAATGAGGAATATGAATCTCCTCGCAAGATCCTTTCCTCTATCCCTGGCCTTTCTTTGATTGAGATGGAAAGGAATTCCCAGGACTCCGCATGTTGCGGCGGAGGTGGGGGGAATGTCTTTACTGACATACTGGGTGGCGGTCCGGAAAGCCCCGCGAGGGTGCGGGTGCGTGAGGCCGCTGCAACGGGAGCGGAGATTTTGGCCGTTGCCTGCCCGGCATGTGCCAGGATGCTTGAAGACGCGCTTAAGGCAGAAGAGGGCCTTGAGAAACGCCTCCGGGTCTTGGACATAGCCGAGATCGCTGATAGGGCCGGCATAAATCAAAAAGCCTGATCTGTAGCATTCTTTTCCAAAAACGGTTTTTCAAGGGCGCAAATTTCACCGCTGAGGCGCTAAGCACGCAGAGAAGTTTGTTCTTTTAAATTG
>CAZUHR010000446.1:0-2704 GCA_964620335.1 uncultured Desulfobacteraceae bacterium | reverse complement strand
TTAACAATGATGATGAAGACGAGAAATTGCCGGAGTGGCACAAAAAACCTGAAAACATAGAACTCATGGTAGTCCGCGGTCGACTTGAAAGGGATATCGCCTCCATGTCACCTGAAGAGGCAGAGGAATTCTTAGACGCCTATCATATCCAGGAATCTGCCCTCGACCGAGTGATTAAGGGCTCTTACAAGGCCCTCAATCGTGTCTCTTTTTTCACTGTCATATCAGACGAGGTGAGGGCGTGGTCCATTGCAGCCGGCCAGCCTGCCCTAGAAGCTGCGGGCACAGTGCACTCGGACATGAAAAAAGGCTTTATCAGGGCAGAAGTATTATCCTTTGAAGATCTAAATACTTACGGAAGCTTCCAGGAGGCAAAAAAGGCGGGAATAGTGAGGCTTGAAGGAAAGGAATACGAAGTAAAAGATGGGGATATTATCAGTTTTAGATTTAATGTGTAGTGTCTACTGAAAATAGGCGGTTTTATAATCTCCATGAGGATCTCCGAAATAAATGTGTAAAATAATAATATCGAGGCGCAACGCATAAGGCACAAGGGGTTTTTCCCTTGTGCCCTGTGCCCTTTACTTGTGCGCTTTTGCTGTGGATTTGCAGCATCAGAATTTCTCAGGAAAAGATAAAGAGGTTTCCCAAATGGAAAAGATTAAAGTAGGTATTATCGGGGCCGGCGGTTATGGAGGCTGCGGCGCGATCGAGCTCCTCCAAAACCATCCTCATGTGCAGATCTCGGCCCTCATTGACAAACAGGATGTAGGCAAACCTATCAGTGATCTTTACCCCCACCTGACAGGTTTTTGCGACTTACCAATAATTTCACCGGATGACCCTGACGGACCCAAGGACTTTGACGTAGTCTTTTTTGCCACCCCGGATGGAGTTGGACAGAATTCGGCACCTTCGTGGTTGAAAAAGGGGACCAAGGTCGTTGACTACAGCGGGGATTTCCGATTCAATGACCTGAATACATATAGGGGCTATGCCGCCAGAATTGGACGGACCCAGGAACATGCATCCCCGGATCTCCTGCCTCAATCGGTTTACGGTCTGGCAGAGTTGCACAGAAGTGAAATATCACGTTCCAGTCTTGTTGGGAATCCCGGTTGTTTTGCAGTGAGTTGTATTCTTGGACTCTCTCCTGCCGTAAAATCAAAGATAATTGAAGATGATTCGATTATCTGCGATGCCAAAACAGGGGTTTCCGGCGCCGGAAAGAATCCCACTCCTGCCTTTCATTATCCGGCCCGTTACGATGCCATGAATGCCTATAAAATATCCGGGCACCAGCATGTCTATGAAGTCGAAAGGGAGCTTGGCCTCCTCGCTGGTCATGACATCAAGATCACCTTCACCCCCCACGTTGTACCCCTCTGCCGGGGTATCCTGACCACCATATATGCCCAGCTTGGCGACGGACAAAACCTCGAATCCGTGCAAGATGCATATAAATCCTTTTACAAGGATGACGTGTTTGTCAGGGTCTTCGGGCCTGAAAAACCTCAGGTTAGTGTCAACGTGCGCGGTAGCAACTTCTGTAATATTTCACTTAACGTGGATGAAAGGACTGGAAAGCTTATTATTGTGAGTCTGGTGGATAACCTTGTGAAGGGCCAGGCAGGCAGTGCCGTTCAAAATATGAACATCATGTTCGGCCTGGAGGAGACAGCAGGGCTGCTCCACCCCGGCATTTATCCTTAACGTACAAAAAGCATGGCGCATTGTGTTTTTTATCTCTTCTGTTGGTTTGCGCTACGCTTTTGCACCTTGACCTATTTAATACACACTCTCCTCACCTGCGCGATATCTGTCTGGCCCAGGAAGATCTTCCGGATACCATCCTGCATCAGGGTGGTCATGCCGTCTTTTACTGCTTGATCCCTCAGATCTTCCATCTTTGCCCTGCCCTGAATCAAGGACTTCATTTCATCCGTGCCCACAATAAGTTCATGTATACCCGTACGGCCTCTGTATCCTGTATTACCACATTTATCACAACCCTTGGCCCGGTAGAGGCAAAGATCATCACTGTACTCATAACCAAGGGCATCGAAGGCACCGGCATAGGACCTGACCAGGGCGTCATATTCCTGTCTGTCGGGATGATACTGTTCCTTGCAGTCTTTGCAGAGTGTCCTTACCAGCCGCTGGGCCAGCACACCCAACAGGGCATCTGCAAAATTAAACGGATCCATTCCCATGTCTAACAATCGCGTGATGGTTTCAGGGGCACTGTTCGTGTGAAGGGTGCTGAAAACCAGGTGGCCCGTCAGAGAGGCCTCAATTCCTGTCGACACGGTTTCATGGTCGCGCATCTCCCCCACCATGATCACGTCTGGATCCGCCCTTAGAAATGCCCTCATGGCTGTGGCAAAATCAAATCCGATCTTGGGAAGAACCTGAACCTGACGAAGGCCGTCCTGCGTGATCTCAACAGGATCCTCTGCAGTCCAGATCTTTGTCTCAGGTTTATTGATATAACTCAGTGCCGCGTGGAGGGTAGTCGTTTTACCGCTTCCAGTAGGCCCAACTACCAGAACAATCCCGTAAGGCTTGCTTATTATATCTATGAAGTCTTTGTAATTCCTTTCGCTCATGCCCATGGCGTCGAGGGGTAGAGGTTTGCCGGCCGCCAGCAACCTCATGACAACGTCCTCATTCTGCCCCGCAGTAGGGATGGTAGCCACCCGGA
>CAZUHR010000445.1:0-2705 GCA_964620335.1 uncultured Desulfobacteraceae bacterium | reverse complement strand
ATCCTTGACATTTGTTTTTTATGTTGATAAACGGTCATATTCATAAACTCAGGGGTGAGGTATGCCCAGTGAGAAATTTCCAAAAGAAGGGAGGTGAATATTTAAGTAGTTCGGGATAATTTGTTTTTTCGGTAATTTAACAACAAACATTTAGGAGGAGAGAGTAATGAAGAAGATACTTTTGTTTGCACTTGCTGCTTTTTTGATTGTGGCGTACGCAATGCCGGTCATGGCCAAGGTGCACGTGGGTGGTATTGTATTCGTGGATACCATGTACGTCATAAATGATGAGCATTTCCAGAGAAACACAAGCTTTTACGCGGCCGCCAATTCCGTTGATGCCTCAAGGAGCTGGTTCTGCATTGACGTTCCTGACATCACGAGGCTTTACGGCAAGTGGGTCAATGATACGGGTGATGTGGGAATGCACATTGAGATAGGTCTTCGAGGTGAGGAAGGCGGCGGTGAGGTGGTCAATACCCGTTATGCCTATGGCTGGTGGCAGATCAACCCCATGTTCAAGCTGACCGTGGGCCAGCAGGATGAGGTGGTCTCCCCTTATGCCCCGAGCCAGTTGATGGGTCTGCGTGGGCAAGGAATTATGAACGCCGGTCCGGCCGCTAATACTATGCTTCACGCAATCCTTTACGGCTTCGGTAACACCGGTAATGACCGTAAGGAAGGTATACGGCTGGACACCAAGCTGGGCGAGAAGTCCAACCTTGCAATAGCAATATTCACTCCCAATGTGAATGGTGCACAGGGTTCCTGGGTTGCAAGGGATGAGGAAGACACCCTTCCGAGGTTTGATGCTACCTTTGAGGTTTCCCTTGGCGCTTTTTCACTTGCACCGGGCTTTTCATGGTATCAGGTGCAGTATGAATGGGATCCACAGTCTCCCAACTACCAAGGTGACGACTCGAACATTGATGTCTGGTTATTGTCCTTGCCGGTTAAGTTTGCGCCGGGCGGCCCCATTTCTCTCACTGCGGAGATCAACTATGGTGAGAACATAGGTAATGGAAACTTCACAGCCGGAGTTTACGGGGGTGGTCCGGTTCTTGGAGCGCAGTTTGACAATATAACTGACGCCAGCGGTAATTTTTTCACGCAGGTGGCCGATACAGAGTTTTTGGGCTTCTGGGCGGATCTTGCATGGAAGGCACATCCCATTGCAACCATCCATTTAATGTACGGTCTTCAGAGGTTGACTAACGACGATCGTGTTGCCCAGGCCAACAGGTGGTCCAACATGAGATATGCCTATGGTGTTAGTGTTCCCATTGCAGTGGCCAAGACCTTTATCATCCGGCCGGAAATATTTTACTATGACTACGGCGAATATGAGCTGGGCGGCGTCGTTGATCCGGCAAACGGTGATTTGGGTAGCCAGACCGTAATCGGTGTGCAGTTCCAGATTGTCTTCTAAACAAAAACCAGTCTCTCGTTCCGTCGTATAGCAAAGGAACGAGGGTAAAGAAACAGAAAGGCCCCCCTTCCGGTTTGCGGAAGGAGGGCCTTTTTTTGGGTGGTGAGCATTGGTCAATCAAGTTTGTACATGACTATCTGGGACCTGTTTGTCTTTCTGCTCAAAAGCTTCCACTTACCTGAGGGCCGGCCTGCAACGGACATGACAAGCTCCGGCCTGCCGTCGTTATCCACATCTTTTATTACGTAGGCGGAGACAGGCCCTCCCATCTTTTTTGTCTTCAATTTGGTGGAAAAATTCACCTTGTCCCAGTGGAGGAAATGCACAACCCCGCTTGTAAAGAATCGTTCTTTCTCCAACATGCGCCTGACAGATGATTTGTTCTGGCATATCACAACCTCGTTATGGCCGTCTTTGTCAATATCCCAAAGCAGTATGGGAGATGAAAGATGGATCCATTTCTCTTCCGCGGCGGCGGTCCCGGTGACAGTCATATGGGTGTCAGAACCACCGAACTCTTCTTCGCTTCGCCATATCTCGTTGCCTTCAGAGTCAAACATGAAGAGATATTCGGTTTCTGGAGAAAGCACTACCGTATCATTACCGGAAGATGTAATCTTTCCCTGGACAAAATTAAAGATATTGACCATATGAGGCAGGTCAAGGGGTTCAACCTTTGATATGCGGCTTCCTTCGCGTTTTAGAAGATAGACGGTGTTGCTGAAACCTTTGCCTACTATTCTTTCCTGACCGATAAGGACCTGACCCTTGCCGGGGATATCTGTGACACGCAGAAACCAGGGCTCGTGCTTGCATATACTAACGAAGGTACTACCCTGCCATTCAAGGACAAAGGAAGAGAGGCGGGCTTCGGTCAGGTCGCTCACATAGATCTCGGCCTTACCATTGCCGTCCATATCCGCTACGCTTACATAGGCATAGTCAGAGGTTATGCCTCCTTTGACGGATTTGAAAAGCGCGAAAGTGTTGTCTGTCCATTTATAAATATAAACGGTGCGGCTGTCGATAAATACCAGTTCATTTTTTCCGTCGCCATCCACATCCCCCGCGTCAAGACTAATGATGCCGGAACTCAGGTTCTGAACATAGTCTGCGTCTCCCGCTTCCAGTTTGTCCTGTACCTTGATAAGGCCTGCAGGTTTTTTCTCTGTCTCCGGTTTCATGGCATAAACCGGTGGCCCGACGTATCTGCCCATTATCTTGGCGTTAATATCCTGGGCAAATTTATTTACCGTGGGTATTACATCATCCATTC
>CAZUHR010000444.1:0-2708 GCA_964620335.1 uncultured Desulfobacteraceae bacterium | reverse complement strand
CCCTCAAGCTGCTGGATGAACTTGTTACGATGGCGGGCCCCATTCTATCCGCAGCTGTTGCTCCCCAGGCGGCCGCCTCGTTGGCCATTATCTCCCACGGATTGATAATCATCATCTTCCTCATTTTTGAACCCCGGGGGCTCGCCCACCGGTGGGAGATGATCAAGACCTATTTCAGTCTCTGGCCTTTTTCACATCAAGAATGAGGGTGAGAGGGGGTGGTTAAACTCGCGGAACACCATAATTTGTGGTTTAAACTAAACTCAAACAAGAAAGGAGGAAAAAATGGATAAATTAAGATGGATGTTAATTGTTTCCCTGGTTGTTATGATAGGCTCATTATTGGTATTTGCTATCCCAGCGACCTATGCGAAAAGCCTATATATCGGCGGCACTCAGTCGCTCACCGGGCCCTTTGCTGAGGATTCGGCGGCAGTGCTGGCTGGCATGCAAGACTATGTCATGTATGTCAATGAGACAAAGATGCTGGCCCCGTGGCGAAAAGAGAAATTCCCCGCTGATATCACCCTTGAGGTGCTGTGGCGGGATGATGAGCTCAAACCGGCTAAGGCGCTACCGATCTATGAAGAGCTCAAGGCCAAGGGGATTTTGGCCTACAGGATATCGGGATCACCCATAGCGATGGCACTCAAAGACAGATTGTGGGAGGACGGTATGGGAGCCACGAGTATGGCCGCCGGATCCTACTACCTGTCGCAGCCTCAAAGCGTCTTCACCTATTATCCCATCTATACCGATTCATGTGCCGCAATCGCCGACTGGTTTAAAGAGAGCTGGAAGGAAAAAAGGAAACCTCGGGTTGCCTATCTGACCGCGGATAACGCCATGGGCAGATCGATTGAGATACCCGAGATGAGGGCCTATCTTGAGAAAATCGGCTATGAGTTTGTGGGCACCCAGTATGTGCCCCTCGTGCCGACCTCGCCGCCAACTACCCAGCTTACGTGGCTCAAGCAAAAGGGTGTTGACCTTGCCCTAGGCGCTATGATCAACCCCGGTTCACAGCCGACGGTTAAAGAGATGGTCAGGCTGGGTATGGGACCTTTTCAGCCTTACAAGATGACCTTTGGTGTCGCCCTACCAGGCCACGCTGCCGTGTTCGCAGAGGCCATGGGTAAGCTGGGTGATGGGTATGTCTGCGCTGGTAGTTTTCGCCCCCTGGACGACCTCGCTACCCCTGGGATAAAGTTCTGCAGCGACTTGCAGGATAAGTATCGGACAGGCAAGCGGGTTACCCATATCATGTATGAGGCAGGGGTCCTTGAGGGCATGATTCAGGTTGAGGCGGTACGGCTTGCCATGCTCGAAGTGCCTTTTGAAAAGCTCACGCCACGTATCGTGCTGGAGAAAGGCTTTTTCAACATTAAGAACCTTCCCACCGGTGACATAAGCAGTACACCACTGACCTATGGCCCGGGCGATATCGAGGGCGTTGATGAGATACGTATTGACCAGGTGCAGAACGGTAAGTCGGTCAAAGTCGGTCTCGCCCCGGCGCACGGTATCTATACAAAAAAATAGGAGTGAGTATTATTTCCAGGGGCTCTATCATAATTAGAGCCCCCGGAACCTCCCATCGAAAATAAAGAGCAAGATGGGCAGGGCTGTTTTTAGCCCTCCACCATGTGACCGTCTACG
This sequence comes from uncultured Desulfobacteraceae bacterium, assembly GCA_964620335.1. GTDB lineage: Bacteria > Desulfobacterota > DSM-4660 > Desulfatiglandales > Desulfatiglandaceae > JAFDHL01. The sequence continues at coordinate 1,049 of CAZUHR010000444.1, read as the reverse complement.
TATATCTGTCAGATAAACCCTCGTTTACTGTTTCCCATTTCCTGCCACCGTGGAAGCAGATCGGTAATATATCAATGGCCGCACAGCTTAAATCTATAGATGTAGGAGCTTAAAATGACTCTCAATAAAAAAGATTTATCTATATTAGACAAATTTGAATTCGATATACAGCCCGTGGGCGTTAAATTTTTAGTCAAGCGACCAGATACGGTTGAGAGGTTAGGGGAAAACATGGCTTTCTGCGAAATGCTCAAGAAGGCACAGGAAGGGGATGCGTTTTATGCTGATGCAGAAAACCATACCTGTGGTGCAGGACTTTATGTATTGGGCCAGGAAGATGCCTCGGAGCCTTTCATAAGCGGACGATTTGGAGCAGAGTTGCAAATCTTCGATGGGACGCGTGCCGCAAGCAGGCTGTACTTGTATATCCCAAAGATAAGTAGGGACGTGGTTCACTATGTTGCCTTTTCCCCTTTAGATAAGCTCCCATTCGAGCCGGACCTGTTGATCCTCTTCGCAAACGCCAAACAGACGGAAGTTTTACTCCGGGCAATGAGCTATAGAACGGGGAAAATGTGGGTCAGCAAGTTTTCAGCTGCAATAGGATGCGCATGGACTTACATTTATCCCTATCTAACCGGGGAACTGAATTATTCAGTTACTGGTCTTGGCCACGGTATGAAGCGTAGAAACCTGTTTCCGGAAGGGCGGCAAATTATCTCAATCCCCTTTGACCTGTTGCCTTCCCTGCTACAAACATTGCGGGATATGCCATGGGTCCTTCCTGCGTATAAACCGGACGGATTGGAGTTTGTGGGACGACTACTTGTTGAGTTGGGCATTGCCCCGCCTTCGTAATTTGTTTCCAATGGCTAGCGAAGCTCCTCCTCCAACCGACAAGGTATGAGGTGCATAACCTCTTTGAGAAAATTGATCAATTTTTGTGCCATTTGCTAAAGTGTTATAAGCCTCAGTCGTTTTTGAATAGTTTTTGTAGATCCTTGTAAACATTGATTCCGAAGACTTGTTAACGGCCGAGAAATGTGATT
>CAZUHR010000443.1:0-2722 GCA_964620335.1 uncultured Desulfobacteraceae bacterium | reverse complement strand
TAATGGAAGAAAAGACTGTGGGCATAATAGTGGAGAAAATAGAAAAGGGTGTCCAGATTAAATTTACAAAACTCGAAGGCATAATTGAAGGGCGGATGAATAGATTCCCGTCAGAACAGGAAAATGATTTGATCAGGGCGCTTGAGGCCAAAATTGAAACCGACGCAAGAGCTGGAATTATTATTTTGAAACTGCCGGAGAAGATCGGCTCGTGAGCTGTCTTTTCCAAAGAAGAAAACAAAACCATCTTCAAAGGAGTCTTGAACATGAAAACACGGATATTGATAGTCGATGATGAGGAAGAATTTGTCCAGGCGTTATCTGAGCGTTTGGAAATTCGAGACTACGATGTCACTACATCCCTCACAGGTGAGGATGCCATTGAAAAGCTAAAACATTATAACTTTGATGTGGTCATTCTTGACGTTCTTATGCCCCGCATGGATGGGATCGAGGTCCTAAAAAAAATTAAGAGCATAAAACCGTTAACCGAAGTGATTATGCTGACTGGAAACGCAACCGTGGAGACTGCAATTGAAGGGTTGAAACTTGGAGCTAATGATTATCTTATGAAACCATGCGAGACTAAAGATCTTGTCTTGAAGATAAACAGGGCTTACAACCAAAAGACAGAGCACGAAGAGCGTATAAGAGATGCAAAAGTTAAAGAAATAATATCTTCACCCAGAGCTGCCTTGAAAAAGTAAGAGGCGGCGTCAGCATAATATAGTTAAAGAAAGAATAGATTTTTTTGAATCGAGATCTCCTTATTGTGAGTCGGATTTAAAATGAACCGTTCGTGAAAAAGGGCGAGGAGCGTAATGCATCATTCTAAAGTGGGTATTATAAATAGTGACCAGGCACTTAAACAATTAATCGCCGGCAACAAAAGATATGTGGCTTCAAGACAACTGCATCCAAATCAGAGCCAACAGCGACGGACTGAGTTATCAAATGACCAGCAACCTTTTGCGGTTATATTAGGATGTGCAGATTCGCGAGTACCGCCTGAAGTGATCTTTGACTGTGGTCTGGGTGATCTCTTTGTTGTTCGCATCGCGGGCCATGTAATGAATGACTTGGTTTTAGGGAGCATAGAATATGCAGCGAACCATTTGCATGCTCCTCTGATTATGGTGCTGGGCCATTCTAAATGTGGGTCGGTCCAAGCCGCCATAAGCGGCGTCGGTGTAGTCGGACATATTGCCCGTTTGACTGAAGCCATACAGCCGGCTTTACATGAAGCACAAGAGCAGCCGGGCGATCTGGTCAACAATGCTGCCAGGGCCAATACAAAAATCATTACAGAGCAGTTGAAATGTTCGAAACCGGTTTTGTCCACTTTGGTCAGGGAGGGAAAGTTGAAAGTTATTCCGGCATTCTACGATTTAGACACCGGCGTTGTGGAAATCCTTTCCGATTGAAATGACGTGATGTAGCCTCTAATCAGTCCCTAATGCTTCCTAACTAAAATACTTACGTTTTCAAGTATTATTTTTCTCAGTTTCTATTTATAATTCTGCTGCGGTAGGCAATGCACGAGGACCTGTCTTTGTCACGTTTTTGCTATGGCTGGTTTCAGGAAGAGACTGAGAAGCAGGCTGGCAATACTCACGCCGGTTAAGATCAGGAAAACCAGCTGGTAACTGCGTGTTATATCGAAGATATGGCCGGCCAACACCGGGCCGATGGCGCCGCCAACCGTCCCACTGAAAGCAATGATACCAAAGAGAACACCATGGGAGCCGATGCCGAATAACCTGGCCACTATAGGGGAAATCACTGTAAAAAAAGCGCCATGGGCAACTCCGTAGATAACGGCGAAAAGGTACAGCATCCACATGTCCTTGGCAACCTGAAGCCAGAGGAAGCTTAGAACCAGGAGCATGAAGCATATAATCAGCGATTTCTTATTGCCGATTCTGTCGATCGCCATGCCGGTAAATAGCCGGCCTAACATGCTCACTCCGCCAATGGTGGATAAAACACCGGCCGCTTTGATCGGCTCCATGCCAATATCGATGGCGTGAGGCACAATATGTACCATTATGGTCATCAGACAGTACCCCGCCAAAAGACCTACAAAGCAAACCATCCAGAATGTCCTGCTGCGGAGTGCTTCCTGAAGGGACAGGCCTATTTCGAATGAATCCGGTCGGCCTCTTGGAGGTTCCCTTCCTCCATCCGGCAATTGTCCCATTTGCCCCGGGTCGCGGCGCAGCAGGAGCCCTGAGCCGGTTAAGAGTACCAGCACAACTATGCCGATAAAGACAGAGGCGAAGCGCCAGCCGTAATCAATGATGAATATGCCGGCCAGTAGCGGCATAACCAGCTGTCCGGCTCCAGTGCCAACTTTGACGAGCCCGGTCATCATTCCCCGACGCCAGACAAACCATCTGGCGATGGTTGTTAAGGCGATGACGTCTACGGAACTCAGGCCAATACCTCCTACCAGGCCGTAAAACACATACAGTTCCCAGACCGAATTGAGCTTTGAGAGTAAAAAATAGGCGGAGCCAAAAAGAATGCCGGTAACCGCCATAATAATTCGTGGTCCGAATTTGTCGTTCAGATTCCCTGCCACTATACCTAGAAAACCCATGAGCAGAAAGGCCATAGAGGAAGCACCAGATATCGTGGCCCGCGACCAGCCGAATTCGTCCAGCAAAGGCTTGAAAAAGACACCATAAGCTATGAAGCTGCCGACACCGATTCCCTGAAT
>CAZUHR010000442.1:0-2732 GCA_964620335.1 uncultured Desulfobacteraceae bacterium | reverse complement strand
AAATACAACGTGCGAACTGCCGGACTGTAATCCACCTTCGGAAGAGATAAAAGGTATACTCAGAAAATGCAGGACTATTGCGGTCGTGGGCATTTCACCGAAAGAGTCCAGGGACAGCAACAGGGTGGCAAAATACCTCATGAACCAGGGCTATGAAATCGTTCCGGTCAATCCCGGACAAAGGGAAATACTCGAAAAACCCTGCTATAGGACGCTCAGTGATATCCCTTTCCCTATAGACTTGGCCGATCTGTTCCTTAACCCCAAAAGGGTCCCTACCGTGGTGGACCAGGCCATTGATATAGGTGTTCCGGTAATCTGGATGCAGGAGGGCGTGGTGCATAACAAAGCCGCGCAAAAGGCCAGAAAAAAGGGCATCCAGGTGGTCATGAACAAATGCATCAAGAAAGAGCACATGAAAATCACGAATCGCTGATGTGCTGTCCCTCTCCCCCCTCCCTTATGTTTAAAATCACAAAACGAAAAAGCGTCCCCTTCACGCATATGGGCTGGCAGTTCTTCCCAAGGCGGCATTCAATCCTTTGCTGTTCTTAATCCATGCAGCCAAGCGCCGGAAGCCTTCATCCATCGAGACAATAGGCCGATAGCCCAGTTCTTCTCGAGCTCGACGGTCGTTCAAAATCCAGGTCCGGCCAAGCTGTATAATATAGGGACGGGAAAGCATTATCGGTGCTTTCATGCCCATCGCCCGAAGCAGGTCTGAAAGTGCAGCAGCGGGGTAGGCCACATGATAAGGGATACAACCCCTACACCGTCGGCAGCTTTTGGCAGGGCTTCCCTGTCATCCAAACTACATTGATAAGTTGCCACATTCAAAGCTTCCAACACCTGAACTGCCGGACCTTTTCCTGCATGATGCATCTGTACAATACCGTTTGGGGCGATCAATACATCACCACCAGCTGCATGACATTGCCTTCTGATTTACTTATTTTATGCCCTTTAATGATTTCTTTTAAATAGGCTAACCTTTATCTCTTTTAGCACTATCTACTTGTCCTCTTCCTAAAAGTGATATTATCAAGTCGCGTTTTTAGAGTTATAATCTATCCTTTACATTTTATATTAAACTGTAAAACGAAAGGGCGTCCCTTATTCCGGCGGGGTCCGCACGCCGTGGTTTGTCACGCCATCTTGTCCTGTCATAGCCTTGGCGAAGACGGAAGCTTTAGCGATGGAGGATGGTGCAGGGGCTGGGGCGCTAAAACCTATGGCTATCCCCTCGGCAAGACCCTGAGCCAGACTCTTGTTATGGCGCATTTCAAACAATTCGTATTTAATGGATGAACTTCCCGTATTTAGGACGAATATTTTCATGATAAACCTTTCTTGGAACGCTCAGGCCATATTTCTCACTCTCTATCCTAATCTCCTAAAAGCAACATCATCAGCCAGGGCATGGCAAAGGATAGAGGCCTATTCTGGGGCGGCTTGTTCCTGTGCCGGTTCCTCTTCTTCTGTTTTCTCTTTTTTCTTCCTGGCGAGTTTTGAGACCAGGATCCCGAATTCATACAGTATGATCAAGGGCCCGGCCATCATGAGCTGGGTAATAACGTCGGGAGGGGTCAGTATAGCGGCCACTACAAACGTGAGCAGTATGGCATATTTGCGTTTTCGTTTCAAAATTTCAGGGGTCACGACCCCCATTTTTGTCAGGAAGAAGATAACCACCGGGAGTTCAAACACAAGACCGAAGGCAAAAAGGAGTTTAATGGAGAATGAGAAGTACTGTTTTACGGAGGGCAGGGCCTTTACATATTCATTGGAAAACCCGATAAAAAACTTGAAACCGAAGGGGAAGACCACAAAATATCCGAAAAGCGCGCCTCCCACGAAGAGTATGGTTGACGACACTACAAAGGGAGTTACAAATCTTTTTTCGTTCTTGTACAGGCCCGGTGCCACGAACATCCACAGTTCGTAGAAGATGACAGGGGCTGTAGCCAGTATACCGGTTATAAAAGCTACTTTGAGATAGGTAAAAAACATCTCCGGCAGGTTGGTGAAGATGAGCTGATCACCCTCGGGCATTACCTGCTTTAGAGGCATAATAAGTAACTGAAAAAGCCTTTCGGAAAAAAAATAGGCAATTACAAAACCTATTCCAACGGCAATGGCACACGTAATGAGCCGTTTGCGAAGTTCCTCCAGGTGAGACAGGAAGGGCTGCTTTTCGTCGTCATCCATTTTCGCTTTTCTCTCCGTCTGTCTCGGTGTCACCTGATTCTTTTTCGATCTTCAGGGATTCCTGCCCTGTCTCTTCTTCCCGCATCATCTGCTCTATGTCTTCGTAATCCGCGGTTTGTTCTTCCGGGAATTCAGCCGGTTTGATTTCCTCCGGCGTGTCCAGTCCGCTGATGGAGTCGATCAGATCCTCTTTTGCTTCCTTAAATTCCTCGTCCACATCCAGGCTTTCCTTGATCTCCTGTGTGGCCTTTTTAAATTCGGCCATGCCTTTGCCAAGCGCCCTGGCAAGATCGGGCAGCTTGCTCGGTCCGATGACGATCAAGGCGATAATTAGAATTATGATGAGTTCAGGCATGCCGATGCCAAACATGTCATCCTCCTAATACAGAAGCATTGTAATAGTTTACACATAAAAAGACCTTTTGACAGGGTTACAGGCCCGCCCTCCCCGTCCATCATGTTAATCCTGTCAAAAAAATTTTAAAGCTCAATCATCATTGCTACTTCGTCACAGTCAGGGAACT
>CAZUHR010000441.1:0-2738 GCA_964620335.1 uncultured Desulfobacteraceae bacterium | reverse complement strand
GGTGTGATGACCGAAGCCAGTCCTTTGTCCGGGTAGCGAAATACAGATACCACACAGATAGGATAGTCGGCAACCATGGCGGTTGCCTTGTCCTCTAGCACCATTTTCACGGCCTCATCATAATCCTTAGCGGTCACGAGCTTGGCTTTGGGAAGCACTCCTTCTATAAAGTTCTGACTTGTAGAGCCTTTAAGTGCTACCAGAGTATTATCGGGACTGTCTATTTCAGAAGTGTGTTGTGCAGACGCTATCTTTTTATTCTTGGTTAGGAATGCCTTTCCGGAAATATAATATGGGCCTACAAAGGCCACTTTCAGATTTCGTCCAGGGGTCATAGTCATTCCCGATAAAATCATGTCTATTTTACCGGCTTCCAGGGCCCCCAACAGCTCAGAAAAGGGCATGGCCTCAAACCTGAGTTTTACTCCCATGCTTTCGGCTATGGCTCCGGCAAGCTCAGCTTCAAGACCGATTATTTTCCCCTGTTTGGTTGTCATGTTGAGTGGGGGCATACTGCCTGCCGTACCAACCACCAATTCTCCCTTTTTCAAGATACGCTCAAGCACGGGTGCAACAGGTTCCTTTACACTTTTGGCTGTAGCGGTACTAAATGCGGAAACAAGAGACAGCGCCAAAACCAAGGAAATCATTACTTTCGCTATTTTCATTTTCTATTTTCCTCCGTTGTTAAAAAGGCCCTTTTTATAGAAAAAAATATATATGAGTCTGCCTTATGTGTCAATTTAAAGCGGCATCCTCGATTTTTGCAACCTCTGGATTTAATATGAGGAAGAAAGGCCCGCCTGACGTAAGGCGGGCAGGCTTGCCTGCCTCAGGCAGGGGTCCGGGATCGAAGATGCTTTAAAAATAGTATTTGACGTAAAATTCAACCTTGTAGTCTAAAGGTTTTTCCCCGAATTCACTGTATGAGCCCCCTTGAAAAAAGGTGGATTTCAGCCTGAGTTCAAGGTTTGATACGGGTTCGTACAAAAATTCAGGGCTAATAGAGCAGCTCGCATCCGCGAGATTGAAGATAACCACAAGAGACGGGTTGAAATAGAGAATGTCAAACGGTTCCTTTTGCGTGGCCTTGAAGTAAATATAGTCCTTCATGTAGTTTTTTTCGCTGAAGTAGTATTTTGAAAGACCGAGGCTCTTTTTCAGATTTTTTTCATTTCCGGTTGATAGGTATGTGCTGTAGGCATTTTCGGTGAATTTAAAATACTCGGTCATCTCTTGTTCGCTGAATCCCTTTCCGTTCCTGTAATACTCCACAATAAAGGTCGTGTCATATTTGTTCAGGTAACGAAGTCCGAAAAGATAACTTGTTTCATCAGACCTTCTGCTGTACTGAACACCGTTTTTGTCTATATATTGCTTTTCATAATCACGTGTAAAAGCAGCCTCACCGTGGATCTCAAAGTTGGTCAGGATGTTCTTGGAAAAATCAACGCCATAGCTGTCCTCTTTGCTCTCTCCCGTAAAGAACATGAAATCAATGTCCGTATCAAGGATAAGCAGGTAAAGCTTTCCAGCAAAATTGATATGGCCGGTTTCCCCGTATTTATTATTGGTTTCTTCATAGACCGGAAACAGGACGGGCGTAAGGGCCACGGTCTGGATCGGGCCCGACATGCTCTTGATCAGATCAATAGAGAAAAGTGTGTAACCTTCAAGGGACTGTTCCGGATCATCCGGGTCTTTGGGCCTGCTTGTGAAGGCAACGGGGTTCCAGGCATAGCCCTTGCCCCATTTCATGACCTTCTTGCCCGCATCCATTGTAAAAGAGGGTGCGGGTTTAATGGAGACGAACCCTTCGTATAGACTTGTATCTTCCTCCCAGCCGAGATAATCGTATGTCAGGTCCGTGTTACCTTTTGCATAGAACTTTGCAATTCCTTTTTGGTAGCTCCCTTCCAACTGGAGGTTAAAACCATATGTGTGAAGCGTCGAACCCTCGTCACGATTATAAAACTTCTGGTGATACTGTGTCGAACCCTCGTTCAACCCGGAAAATACATATTCCGCTTTTATACTGCCGCCGAACTCGTAAGGTTTTTTTTCTATCTCGGGGATATCGAAGTCATACTCGCCGGCCCATGCATTGAACGCCATGAGGCTTATAAGCAGACAAAACCACTTTGATCTTATGGGTACTTGCATGCCTATCTCAGGTCACCCACCCTTGACATATAATTCAAGGTAAAGACCTCGTCGGCCAGATCCCTCTTCTTGAATTTCGCAAAAATCATGATCGACTTGTAGCCCTTGTGAAGGGGGCTGTCCGTCTCTATGACCGAGGGACGGACGATTCCTTCACCAAAGTCCTTTATCTCCTTGAAATAAAGTGTCTTGATCAGCATGCCCGAGGAGGCATAGCATTCTATTTTGCTGGGGAGCAGGTTTTTGTCGTCCACCCACATCTTCACCGTGTCATAGGCGACCGTCTTCGTCTTTGCCTTCAGATGAAGAAGGAATTTCCCTTCGGACTGTTCCACGGTTTCGCAGTTGTATTCCGAACTGTAATCGATTCGCATGATGTCCGCGTTATTAAATATACCGCCGGTCACGGACTGGAGACTCGTGATACGTATGGGTTTCCCCACGTTAGGGATATACAGCCACATGTTTTCTCCGACTCTCAGGCTTGACCTGCCCTTTTCACTGGCGGGAGCCAAAAAGAGGGACACGACCTTGTCCTTTCCCTTTTTGGCGGAATACAGGATGAACTCCTTTTT
>CAZUHR010000440.1:0-2762 GCA_964620335.1 uncultured Desulfobacteraceae bacterium | reverse complement strand
CGGGCCTTTCCAATGTGGCCTCAACTCTATTAAATCTGCTCGGCTTTGAGAAGGTTGAGGACTATGATCCGTCTTTGATCAGAATGATCACAAAGTGAACCCATTTAGGGAAGAGCTCAGACTGGACGGCTCGCCATGACACTCTTTTAAAATCACCAACTAATTTAGAGATGATCCTAAAGTATTTTCTAATGTCTATGCCCGCCCATTCCGTGACCAGCGCCTACTCCCATTCCGGGTCCAGGTAATTCCCCCCATTTCCTGATTCCGTCAGGTTCTTTTTCATCGGCAACATGAGGTGATTTCTCCGGCTCCATACCTGATATTATACTTTCCAGAAATGCCTTGGTTTTTGCCGGATCAAATATTATCTTGCCCAGTCCTCTCCGATCTGCTTCCAGTATCTCATTCTCGCGCAAGGGCTGTGTTCTGCTATCAATGAGCGATGTCACTTCAACCTCTCCCTCAAACACGTATGCCCTGGTCAGCAAATCATCTATAGAATTTTCCATTTTTATCTTATCAATTTCTGCTCCGAACTTGGTTCCCCGCACGCCTACCATTGCGTGTGGCGTCTTCAGCGCGACCTGTATGTCTTTATAACCAAAAAAGCGGAGTGCATAAATAACGGCCTTACCCTTGGTCATACCAAAAAGGGATTTCTTTTTTCCCGCAAAAAAACTAGCGCTTACCTCGTCAATATCTAAATGTGTTTCAGGTGCCATGAAGATAACATTCTTGTCTTCGAACTCGATCCGGCACCTGCAATCCAGGGTATACAGGGAATCGTTTTCATAGACAGGGTTTTCCTCCCGGGCATAGTAGGCGCCCTGTTTTGGCCTGTGGACAACAATTAATTTCCCAGTGCCCTTGATTAAACGAATAAGCCCAACCTTCTTAGATTGAGATGGAATAAATCGCTCCTTTATCTGAAGATTTTCCAATTCAGCCGGCAAGCCTCCGGCTTTTGCGTTTTCGAGGAGAGGAGAAAAAAAAGCGGCGAAAACAGTAGATACAATAAAAAGAGAAAAAATCTTGAGTCTTGCTGATTTTGTCATCAACAATAACCTCATAGCCCTTTAATTTTTTGCATTGTTTCCTTATACAGCTCTTTTGCATGAAAAGAACTCCGGACAAGGGGGCCGCTGGTGACTCCGGAAAACCCCATTTTCAGGGCAGTTTCCCTCCAATTATCAAATTCTTCGGGATGAATAAAGCGGTCAACCTGTAATTGGTCTTTTGTGGGCTGTAGATATTGTCCCAATGTCAGGATCCTACTACCTGCGTCAAGAAGGTCCCGCAGCGTCTTTTCAATTTCAGCTTGTGTTTCTCCCAGCCCCAGCATAAGGCCGGACTTCAAGGTAATTGTGCTATCGTACAGCCTTGATTGCTTAAGCAATTCAAGGGAACGTCCGTAGACGGCTTGTGGCCGGACCAAAGGATAAAGACGCGGCACGGTTTCAAGATTGTGGTTAATAACTGCAGGGTGGGCCCCGACAACTGTCATGAGCGCCTCCCAGTTCCCGCCAAAATCGGGAACCAAGACCTCCGCACGTGCATCTGGAATCCTCTTATGTATTTGCATAACTGTTTCTGCAAAGAGCTCCGCGCCGCCGTCAGGGAGGTCGTCCCGGGTCACTGAAGTAATAACCACATATTTCAAACCCATCTTTTGTGCGGCTTCAGCCACTCTGACCGGTTCTCCTGGATCGGGGGGGCCTGCGGGGCCATGGGCAATAGCACAAAATCGACAGTTGCGTGTACAGCGATCTCCCATGATCAGAAAGGTTGCACTTTTCTGAGAGAAACATTCCCAGATGTTGGGACATTTGGCTTCCTGGCAAACGGTGTGCACATTGCTACTGCTTATAAGAGCCCTCAAATTTTCATAATCAGATCCTGATGGAAGAGGCTTTTTTAGCCACCGGGGCTTTCTGATGTGCACTTTGTGTTGGTGGTGATTGTTCATCCATTTTCCTTGTTTTTATCATTGAATTATTTGATATTCGGATTCTTGCCAGCCCAAGGCTGTTGAATTTCGAATTTCGAGCTTCGAGATTGTCTGCCCTACTGTACTGATAAAGTCCTCACGCATCCCCATGAAGTGTCTGCTTAAAGCGACGTAGTGTGAGACAGTGTCACAATCCATCCCGGTCATTGCGAGCGACCAAAGGGAGCGCGGCAATCCGATGGAAACCATCAATATTCAATCTTCAATAGTCAATCTTAAATTCACTAAGTTCCGTCATGATAAGCTCGGCTCGGAAAACGTCTTGGATATGTCTTTTTACGGCTTGCCTTACCTGGTGCATGGATATTTCACATGAGAGTGCCTGTTCCATGGATGTCACCCTTATGTGTTCAAGACCGCAGGGATTTATCCAGCCAAAGGGCTCAAGTGAAATGTTGACATTAAACGCCATGCCGTGAAAACATATTCCTCGGCGAATCGCGATCCCTATGCTTCCGAGTTTATTATTATCAATCCATACCCCCCTGCTAAGGTGATTTCTCACAGCTTTGATCCCCCAGTCTGCCGCTGTCCGGATCATTATTTCCTCGAGGTTTTCCACATAATCGGTCACGCTCATTCTGGCGGCTCGCAAATCAGTGATAGGGTAAATAACGAGCTGGCCGGGCGCGTGAAAGGTTATGTCACCGCCGCGCTCCGTATGAATCACTGTAATACCTGATTTTTTCAGAATGTCTTCGGACACATTCAGGTTTTTCAAGCCTCCCCGGTTACCGAGTGTAAAAACAGG
>CAZUHR010000439.1:0-2762 GCA_964620335.1 uncultured Desulfobacteraceae bacterium | reverse complement strand
AGCCCTGGGCATCGTCCCATATGAAAATATCAAAGCCGTTAGTGTAAAAGATTATAGGGCGTTGTCCATGCATTTTCTCCAGGCCGTCCGCATACAACCGAGCCTGCTCCTGACCGATTTCCGCCTTCTTTGACGTCTTTTTCGCCTCGACAACAGCCAATGGCAAACCGTTATCGTCCCAAAGTACATAATCCGCATAACCTGTTCCTGTTTCAGTAGGTTGGTGCAAGACCTGTTCTTCCTGAGTTACCTCCTGTGTCTCAAATCCATTGATCCCAACATCCCATCCTACTGAAGCCAATTCGGCATCAATCAACCTCTTACGAGTGGCAGCCTCATCAAAACCAAGCACATCGGCAACGACCTTGCCTGTATGGAGAAGGGCTTCAAGTTCTTCCACCTTCTTTTGTGTCGCATGGGTTTGAGTCCTGGCCGCTTCAAGCTGATCAAGGAGAGTCTGCATCTCTATCTCTTTTACCGCAAGCTCTCCCTGGATTAATCGCTTCTGTTCTTTTAGTGCTTCGGCCTTTTCATACACAATGGAAGGTTTTTCAGGCTGAATGTAGGGGGGACAATTATTCTGTTCTCCTCTATTAATTATGAAGAACCAGCAACCAAGATGGAAAGACTCTTTCAGAAGATCCATTACGTTGAATCGAGGGCTGAATTCACCGTGGGCGGCTTTGTTACCTGCCAGGCGGATGTTGTGGAATGCATTTAGGACTACTGCTGGAATAGCTTTTTTAAAATCATCTGCATTTAGCAATTCGAATAAAGAGTCCGGAACTGGTGTCGGTATATTGTTTTCACCATAGAATCTATGAATCATGGATTCGATATAGGACCGGAGCTTGACAAGGGCGCTCTCAGGGTCCTGCCAGGCATAATGTTCAGCGAACCCCCCAAGGCTTGCGAGTTCCGGCCATTTATCCCGAAGAAATTCAAAGTTCACAGATTTCATGATAATTCCGTTCATACCCGGGTATTGAGCAACAGTCGTGCCAGGTATCAGGTTAGCTTGTACTTTTGCATCCAGTTCGTGAATGTCTGGTAGTTCGGCAATCCTACCATTCGGGCTGCTTTTGTCTTGTTACCATTGGCCTCATCCAAGGCTCTTTTTAGATAATGTTGAGCTAATTTTCCCATAAGTTCCGTTAGGTTAACACCATCCTTAATGGGCATGTCAAGAAGGCCGGCTTCCCGGGAAAGGGAGATCGGAATCATGGCCTCCTTGATATCTTCAAGGCTTATAGTCGGGCCTGTTGACCAGATCGCGGCCCGCATCAGGGTGTTTTGAAGCTCCCGTACGTTACCCGGCCATTCATATTGAAGCATAAGATTTTTGGCTCCGGCAGAAATTTTCTTATGCTTGTATCCGGGTTCATTTTCACTATCAGTATTTATCTGTTTGATGAGTGCGTCAATTAGCAGGCCGACATCTCCGGCCCGCTCCCTTAAAGGCGGTAGTTTGATAATTGCCACGGCAATCCTGTAGAAGAGATCTTCTCTGAACCTGTTTTCCGCTAATTCACCTATCAAATCCCGGTTGGTTGCAGCAATGATTCTGGCATCAAATTTGACCGGTTGGGTGGACCCGAGTCGGTGGATCTCTTTTTCCTGAAACGCTCTCAGAAGCTTTACCTGGGCGGGAGGAGGTAGTTCACCGATTTCATCCAGGAAAAGGGTGCCCCCATCGGCAGCCTCAAAATATCCTATTTTTTGTTTATCCGCACCTGTAAAAGCGCCTTTTTCATAACCAAAGAGCTCTGATTCCAATAGGGCATCAGGAATTGCACCACAGTTTACAGGGATAAACGGCCCTTTCATACGCGAGCCGGCTTTATGGATTGCCCTGGCAAGGAGTTCCTTTCCAGTCCCCGATTCGCCCTCAATCAGTACGGGAACGGAACGAGGGGCAACTCGCTGGGCCTTAAGGATAATCCTCTTCATCACATTGCTACGATGAATAAGATGTGAAAATTCAGGGGCTTCCGGGGGGAGACCTTCGGCAAGACGCTCCAAGTTATTATCAGCGCTCCGGAGAAGATCCGGGATAAACTCTGCTGAGATATCAAAAGGAACGGACGCTGTTTTTACTCCTTCCTGCGGGGAAGATTCGATCAGTTCTGCCGGGAAACGCGTCTTTGCAAGAATTATCCAGACTGCGGCCATGGCCGGGGTTCCGGGGCTGAGATGAAAGGATAAGAAACTGTCTTTTCCGTGTCGGGATTGAACATCGGTTATAACTCTTACGGCTGCCTCATAGATTTCCCCAAAATTTGTAGGGCTGGTTAATCGTTCGGTGTACAGGACAGTTTTGTTTTCAGTAAAAGATTTTATCCAAGTAATATATTTGTCCGTGTCATTGGGGGCGAGATCGCTGATTAGATTTATCTCATCAAATTCCTTTGCCTGGATTGCCTGGCAAATAGGTCCGAGACCATCCTTTTCAACACCTTTGGATGCACGAATATCGGTGAATCCGATCCAGCTTACAAGAATTCTCTCCATGTTTTATCAAATACAAAAAAATTTATTATAATGCAAGATATTTTATGAAAGGGTCGAAATCAAGAAAGGGAGGAAGGTTGCAAAACAAATTATAACAGTGCTTCGATCGAATCTTAAAATTTTAGAATTCTTAATTTGCGATATCTGGAATTAAGCTCAAAATATCCTCCACCTCCAAAACCTTTGATATGTCTGGCAAAAATGGGCTTGACGCAAGTGTTGAGGCCAGGGACTAGGAGGGGATTTCTGGT
>CAZUHR010000438.1:0-2784 GCA_964620335.1 uncultured Desulfobacteraceae bacterium | reverse complement strand
GTTCTGAGATAGAACATATCCCATATGAGAAGGCCTACGGACCCGGGTTTGAGGATATGGAACGACGATGTCCAAATATTGAAAAGATAAAGAAGCTTATTGGGTTTGAGCCTTCTTATGATCTGGAAGCGATTATCCAGAGTGTGATTGATTATTTCAAAAAATGAGGGAATAGTATGACCGATACTGTTAAAGTTGCCGTGGTGGGTGCCGGCTACTGGGGCAAGAATTTGGTCCGCAATTTTGATTCCCTGGGCGCTTTGGGGGCTGTATGTGACAGCAGAAAGGAGGCCCTTGAAGAGTTTGCAAAAACTTATCCGAATGCCCAGACAACCGATTCCTTCCAGTCAATTCTGAAAGATACCTCACTAAAAAGCGTTGCCATTGCCGTACCGGCGGAGAAGCATCACCAATTGGTAAAAGAATCGCTGCTGGCCGATAAACATGTACTTGTTGAAAAGCCCATTGCCCTTCGTGAAGCAGAAGGTATTGAATTACACAAACTGGCGCTAAGGAAAAAGAGGGTCCTGATGGTGGGGCATCTTTTGCAATATCATCCGGCAGTTATCAAGCTGAAGCAGTTGGTCTCGGATGGGGAGTTGGGAAAGATCCAGTATGTTTATTCCAACCGTTTGAATCTGGGAAAGATAAGGAGGGAAGAGAATATTCTGTGGAGTTTTGCTCCTCACGATATATCGGTGATCCTGTCATTAACGGGTGAAATGCCGGAACGTGTCATAAGCACTGGTGCAAGGTATCTTCATCAAAAGGTGGAAGATGTCACCCTTAGCAGCCTGTCTTTTCCGTCAGGCATTAGGGCGCACGTCTTCGTGAGTTGGCTTCACCCATACAAGGAGCAGCGTTTGGTAGTTGTAGGGGACAGAAAGATGGCTCTGTTTGATGATGTTGAACCTGAAGACAAGCTGCTCCTATTTCCTCATAGGATAGAATGGAAAGACCATGTGCCTGTACCCAATAAAAAGGAAGCAGAAAAAGTCCCGGTAGAAAGGATGGAACCGCTCAGAGAGGAATGCCTGCACTTTATTGATTGTGTTGCACGCAATCTGAAACCCAAGACCGATGGAGAAGAGGCCCTCAGGGTCCTTAGGGTTCTTCAGGCATGCCAGGAGTCCATGGAAAACGATGGAAAGCCGGTTTCATTAAAGGCTCGGTCTTACGGCATTTCAGGGCCTGATTTTTTTGTGCATGAAACAGCAGTTATTGACCCCGAGTGCGAGGTGGGAAGCGAGACAAGGATATGGCATTTTTCCCATATCATAAGAGGAAGCAGAATCGGGAAAAACTGTAATATAGGCCAGAATGTTATGATCGGGCCGGATGTAACAGTTGGGAACAGGGTAAAGATCCAAAATAATGTATCAATATATCCCGGAGTCACCCTGGAAGATGGGGTTTTTTGCGGGCCGTCCATGGTTTTTACTAATGTGTATAATCCCAGGAGCTATATTCCGCGAAAAAATGAGCTTCGACCAACCCTGGTCAGGGAAGGGGCTACCTTGGGGGCGAATTCAACTATCGTATGCGGAAATAGAATAGGTCAATTCGCTTTTGTTGGAGCGGGGGCAGTTGTGACTGAAGATGTTCCCGACTTTGCTCTCGTGGCCGGGAACCCTGCCGCCATAAAGGGATGGATGTGCCGTTGCGGCATCCGACTTCATTTTGATGGTGATTCCGCCACATGTGATTCATGTGGTTCACGATATGTGAAAAGGGGAGATTTGGTTTCTTCAGCTCCTTCATTTCAGGAATCAAAAAAAGAATGACCCGGATTTTCAGGAGATAACTGCTTTAAATTGTCGATCAGGAGAAAGACTGATTTATGAGAAATATCCCTTACGGCAGGCAAAGCATTGATGATGAGGATATTGAGTCAGTATGCTCTGTATTGCGTTCGGATTGGTTGACCCAGGGCCCCAAAGTTAGAGAATTTGAGGAGGCCCTGTGTGAAAAATGTGGGGCAAGGTATTGCATATTAGTGGCAAATGGAACTATGGCCCTCCAGCTCGCCTGTCTGGCTATAGACATATCCCCCGGAAAAATAGGTCTGACTTCTCCCATTTCATTCATGGCTTCTGCCAATTGCATTGCATATTGTGGCGGCAGGCCTGATTTCGCAGACATAGATCCGGAGACACTTTGTATTTCTCCTAAAAAAGTCGAAGAATACTGTAAAAAAGGCCAGGTCCCTGATGTAGTAATACCAGTTGATTTTGCGGGTATACCAGCTGACCTTCCACGATTTAAAGACTTGTCGGAAAGTTATGGCTTTAAAATAATTGAAGATGCTGCCCACGCCATTGGATCTACATACCAATATGGAAAAGAGGAATATGCATGCGGATCATGCGCCCATACCGACATGGCCGTTTTTTCTTTCCATCCCGTTAAAACCATTACCACGGGTGAGGGCGGAGCTGTCTTGACTAACAACGTTCACCTTGCCCAAAAGCTAAGACTTTTGGCGAGCCATGGCATAGAAAAAGATCCATTAAAGTTCTCAAACCCTAAATCCCAAACCCCAGATTTTAAGCCTCCTCCCGCCTGGTACCATGAAATGCATGTACTGGGCTTTAACAGCAGACTAACGGATATCCAGTGTGCCTTAGGCATATCGCAACTAAAACGAATAGACATTTTTAAAGCCAGAAGACAAGAAATTGCGAGAAGATATAATCAAGCCTTAGCAGACTTAGTAAAGAAACAAATCGTTATGCTTCCACCCTGGCCTGAAGGTACTGACCCATGTTTTCACCTTTATACTCT
>CAZUHR010000437.1:0-2798 GCA_964620335.1 uncultured Desulfobacteraceae bacterium | reverse complement strand
ATATATCAAGAGGAGCCTCTTTTTCGATTATTCCTCCTTGAGCAGTCTTGGCACTGGGTCTAGCGTGTTTCTTGACTATATTGACTTTTTCAACGATTACGCGGCCTTTCTCCGAATCAACCCTCAAGACCGTTCCAATTTTTCCTTTCTCTTTTCCAGCATTAACAATAACTTTATCATCTTTTTTGATCTTAGGATGCTTTTTGCGCACTTTTACTGCTCCCTATACCTTTTTTCCTTACCTTCCTGGCAAGTCATCCCTCAGCGTTCAGCAAAGCAAGCCAAAACGCAATTAAAGCTTGCTGCAGGGAATCTCCAAATCTAAGGAATTCTGTTAATTTTATATTCGCTCGCTAACCCCGCAGCCTCCGGCCTGCAATCCCTACGGGCTGGAAGCGGCCCCGATGGGCAAGCTACGGGGAATGCCCTCGGCCATGAACGACTCGACTTGAGCTCTTCAACAAATCTCGGGCCGAATGGCGTTTTTTGCATTCTCAAACAACTTAATGCAGAACACCTCTGCCTGACGGCAAAATACTTAGAAAAGCTAAAGCACTTCAGGAGCCAGCGAAATTATCTTCATAAAGTTTTTTGTTCTAAGTTCCCTAGCTACTGGCCCAAAGATCCTTGTCCCGATTGGCTCTCTTTGCTGGTTTATTAAGACTGCCGAGTTATCATCAAAACTTATGTAAGAACCGTCGGGTCTGCGAATGCTCTTTGCCGTCCGTACAATAACTGCTCTAACAACATCTCCCTTCTTAACCTTGGAGTTTGGCATCGCCTCTTTTACCGAAACAACTATTATATCTCCCACGCTAGCGTATCTTCTCTTGGATCCACCCAGCACTTTTATGCAGTAGAGCACTTTAGCTCCGGAATTATCAGCAACTTTTAGTCTCGTTTGCGCTTGTATCATTTCATCAGCTCCGATGGACCATCCCTGCATTTAGTTTTATTTAAGCTTCATTATCGGTTTTTTCAATTATTTCAAAGATCCGCCATCTTTTATGCCTACTAATAGGTCGGCTTTCAATAATCCTGACCTTATCTCCAATCTGGCATATATTTTGAGGATCATGGGCCATGTATTTGGCGCGCCTCTTGACATATTTATTGTAGGTACGATGTTTAGTTAACCGTTCAACCAAAATCATGGCTGTTTTGTCCATGCCATTACTCACAACCTCTCCTACCAGTTTTTTTCGCGACCCACGCTCTGCCATCACTACCTCATGTTATTCGCTTGACCTGGAAATTCCCAATTCTCTAATCACAGTTTTTATTCTTGCCAGCTCTCTTTTTGTTTTTGGAATTTCAGCCGTGTTTCCTAGTTGTCCGGTCGCCTTCTGGAACCTCAGATTAAACAGCTCCTGGCTTGATTCCCTTTCCTTTTCCTTAAGCTCTTCTTCAGTTAATTCCCTTAACTCCTTAGCCTTCATGAGATTACGATCTCCTGCTCAGAAATTTTGTAGCAAAAGGGAGCTTATGTCCGGCCAACCTGAAAGCTTCAGCAGCCATATTTTCTGTAACCCCCTCCAATTCATAGAGAACCTTTCCCGGCTTTACTACTGCCACCCATCCATCTGGTGCGCCTTTACCTTTTCCCATCCTTGTTTCGGCAGGTTTTTTGCCAACAGGTTTATCGGGAAACACTCTAATCCAGATCTTCCCGCCACGTTTTACGTGCCTTGTTACGGCGATTCGGGCAGATTCGATTTGTTGGGCGGACATATGGCCACATTCCAAAGCCTGTAGGCCATAATCCCCAAATTCCAAGGTATTGCCTCGAAAAGCTTTACCCTT
This sequence comes from uncultured Desulfobacteraceae bacterium, assembly GCA_964620335.1. Classification (GTDB taxonomy): domain Bacteria; phylum Desulfobacterota; class DSM-4660; order Desulfatiglandales; family Desulfatiglandaceae; genus JAFDHL01. The sequence continues at coordinate 995 of CAZUHR010000437.1, read as the reverse complement.
TGTCCTGCCCTTTTGTTTCTTGCGATATTTGACCTTTTTTGGACTTAGCATAAACTCTTCCTACTCCACTTTATTTTTAGCAGGTAATACTTCACCTTTGAATATTGTTACCTTTACGCCGATCACGCCATATGTTGTATACGCTTCCGCAAATCCATAGTCTATATCGGCCCTGATTGTATGAAGCGGAACTCTTCCTTCCCTATACCATTCTCGTCGGGCCATTTCAGCTCCGCCCAATCTACCGCTACAGGCAATTTTGATACCTTGGGCCCCAAATCTCAATGCAGCACTGACACTTTTTTTCATGGCCCGCCTGAAGGCAATTCTTCTAACCAGCTGCAAAGCAACGTTCTCTGCAACTAACTGAGCTTCGACCTCCGCTTTTCTCACCTCTTGGATATCAATTATGACTTCCCGTTTAATCTCTTTTTCAAGATCCCTTTTCAGTTTTTCAATTTCAGATCCCTTTTTCCCTATAACAATACCGGGTCTCGCTGTGTGCATACGAATTCGGACCTTATTGGCAGCCCTTTCAATCTCTATCCTTGCCACACCGGCCTGGAAAACTCGCTTCTTCAAAAACTTCCTGATTCTATAATCCTCTAGGACAAAATAGCTGTAATCCTTGCCCGCGAACCATCTCGAATCCCAGTTTCTATTAATTCCCAATCTAAAGCCGATCGGATGAACTTTTTGTCCCAATATACACCTCCAGTGTGGTCGAATAGTTAAATACCTAATAGCCAAAAGATCAATCGGTAAAAAATTATATTAAAATTTCGTAACAACTTAGCGTTTTGATAAAATCAGTCTAAAATTATACTGTAGGGCCATGGCCTTTTCTGCGCCAATTCTTAAATAGCTAAAATACTACTTCTCATCCAAAACAACAGTCAGATGGCTGGTTCTCTTCCTTATTCTTGTCGCACGGCCAAGGGCCCGCGGCCTCCAACGTTTTAGGGTAGGACCTTCATCTGCAAATATCCGCTTAA
>CAZUHR010000436.1:0-2804 GCA_964620335.1 uncultured Desulfobacteraceae bacterium | reverse complement strand
GTTATTGACATTGAATCCATGGAATCATAGAGACGGTGCGGGGGTCTCATGGTGAAAACACCTAATTTTTGGAAAATTAATCTATAGATATCAATAAGTTGGCTTGACCCCAATTCGCTTTATCAGATTATCCATGCCTTTTGCGGCGGCATAACCGATTCAATGATTTGTCTTGGTAATGACTTTTGAGGGTTGCCCCAGAAAACTGATTCGAGCAACAGCCCGTTGAGGTTTGACTTACATTTTTCACGGATCGGCCTTTTCTTGCCGGATCTCATAAAATGATAAGACTTGCCCAATTTAATACAATCAAGGAGATAGCTTGATTTGGACAAAAAAACTAAACGAGGGGTCATCAAAAGCACGTGCGGCCTTTGCACCGCAGGTTGCGGCATACGAGTGCACATTGAGGCCGATGGAGTGGTCAAGGTCGAAGGGGATCCTGACAACCTTCTAAACCGTGGCGAGCTGTGCTCGAAAGGTCTGACATCTCTGGAGTACCTTCATCATCCCCATAGGCTGGGGCATCCTTTAAAAAGAAAAAGCGAAAGGGGAAGTGGCAGGTGGCGGAAGGTTTCATGGGATGAAGCACTGGAAGAGATTTCCATCCACATGAATAAGATAAAAAGCGAATCAGGGGCTGAATCTGTAGCCTTCGTACATGGTGCGGCAAAAGGTTTGCAGGAAAGTTATTTATCCAGGCTGGCAAATGTTTTCGGCACACCCAATGTTGCCTGGCAGGGACATGTCTGTTTCCTGCCCAGAGTCTTAGCTTCCAGGATTACTTATGGATTTTATGCCATACCGGACTATGATTACCCGCCGTCTTGCATCATGGTATGGGGTAAGAACTTGGATGCCACCCTCCATCATGCCTATCAGCGAGTAATAAATGTTTTAGAGAAAGGCACGAAACTCATTGTAATTGATCCAAGGGAAACAGAATCGGCGAAAAAATCGGATATTTGGGTTCAATTGAGGCCTGGTTCCGATTTAGCCCTGGCACTGGGCATGATCCATGTGATCATAGATGAAGAGCTGTTTGACAGGGCATTCGTGGATAAATGGACCATCGGGTTTAACCGGCTGAAGAACCACGTTAGCGGATATCCACCCGAAAAAGTCGAAACAATTACCTGGGTGCCATCAGAAAAAATCAGACAGGCCGCCAGACTCTATGCCCGGAACAGGCCCGCATGTATCCAGTGGGGAAACGTCATTGATCATGGTGTGAACGCATTTCAAAACGCTCGTGCTATTTGTATTCTAAGGGCCATTACCGGTAACCTGGGTGCACCTGGTGGTGAGATACAACCCCTGTCTCTCCCGTTATTTGGCCGCCGATCGCCCGAGTTGGAGCTGATTGAAAAGATGACCCCTAATACATGGGAAAAACGGGTTGGCGCAGATATGAAGGTATTGCCCATGATCCGATATGTTCAGCCGCAAAGCATCATAAAGGCTATCATTAATCAAGACCCCTATCCCATCCGCGGCGTTTACATTCAGGGAGCAAATCCTCTCCTGAGTTATCCGAATGCACGAAAGACATATGAGGCACTCATGAAGCTGGATTTTTTGGCAGTGGCCGATATGTTCTTGACCCCAACGGCCGCTCTGGCTGATATGGTGTTGCCCGTTGCGAGCTATCTTGAATTCGACAGCATCGTGACGCCACCCTATTCCTACCCTATGACCCTGGTTCAGCAGAAGGTAACCCGGATAGGCGAATGCCGATCAGATTATGAGATCTTAGCCGGGCTTGCCAAAAAACTGGATCTTGGAGAATATTTCTGGGACAGGGAAGAGCAGTGCCTTGACTATGTGCTAAGACCGGCAGGCCTCTCCTTCGAGGAATTCAAAAGAATAGCTATCATTCCTGGCTCCCGGCAATATAGAAGGTATGAAGAGAAGGGTTTTGAAACCGCTTCTGGAAAAGTAGAAATATACTCCCCTCGACTCGATGAGTGGGGCTTTGATCCGTTACCCACCTACCACGAACCGCCAGAAACCCCTTATAGCGAACCGGGCCTGGCCGAGGAATATCCCCTAATCCTCACTACCTGGAAGTCTGCTCCATTTAGGCACTCGGGGGGCAAGCAAGTGAGTGCCCTGCGCGGGGAACACCCGGAGGCAGTGGTTTATATTCACCATGAAACAGCAGAGAAGGCAGGTATTAATGACGGAGATTGGGTATACATTGAGACCATCAGGGGCAGGATTAAGCAAAAGGCGTGTTTAACCAAAGGGATCGATCCTAAGGTGATCGGTGTAGATTACGCATGGTGGTTTCCTGAAAAGGGTGCTTCAAGTTTGTATGGCTGGGCAGAGGCAAACGTCAATATCCTGGTCGATGACAGGCCGCCTTACAGCCCAGAAATGGGGACAACGAACCTGAGGGGAATTCTGTGTAAAATTTCTAAGGTGGGAAATAATCAGGAGATGGGGTCGCCGCGCTAACTACATAAAACTATTAAAGAGCAGACATGAAAATACCCTTATTCAGCCTGAAAACACCTATTTTTGGGGTGTTAATCTATAGATATCAATAAGTTGGCTTGGCCCCAATTCCCCAATTTCCACAATCGGCACATTATGCCTGAAAAACTTCTTGCATGTACTAAATTTTGTACGTTATAATGTACAAAATTAATAATCTAAATGAGGTGCAAAATGCAAAGATTAAAAATTGATCAAGATATCAAACCTTTGTCAGAGATAAGGACAGGTATCGCAAACTTCATAAAGCAAGTCCACGATACAAAAAGACCTGTGATTATTACTCAGCATGGGAAAGGCGTTGC
>CAZUHR010000435.1:841-2821 GCA_964620335.1 uncultured Desulfobacteraceae bacterium | reverse complement strand
ATGCTGATCCATGCATAAGGGCTGGGGTTGGAGTTGCGATTGCGTATCAGGAATATACTGCGGTCGGAGCTGACAAAAATCTCCTCGGTCCCTTCGCTGTGGGTGATCGAGCCTGAGCCATCACTGCCGACAGTATAGGTCCCACTTACTGGTTCGGAGGATGGGTCCGGCATCGACACAGTAAACTTGTTGCTCAACACCTGGTCCCCCCCACCAATGTCCTTTTGAACCTCGGATATCTCCCGCACCAGATCATACCATGTGGATGTCCCGCTCCAGCTGCCGGCACCGTCGAAAGTGATTTCGCCCCGGCTGCTCGAGGCCGAATCGGTTGTGCCCCACCCGCCGTTGCTGTCCGAGCTGCTGAAAGCGGTCTGCATGTCATATAGCACGTAGGTGCCGTTGAGACTGGCATTGCCCAGGGCCCATCCATTGTCGGTTGCCATCAGTAGGGAGATAATCCATATAAAAAACAATCCCCTCAACAACGCGTTCTTCCGTATGCGCCGCGGCGGCCGCGTTTCGGAAATTGCATGGATTTTGGCAACTATCCTCATTTTCATGACACACCTCCTTAGACTTTTGGAAAACTCAATGCTTTCATCCCCAAAGCAATACCGAATATTAAAATGGATCCGCAAATCAACCAATTCCTGATCCCAGATACAGTTTCCCGTTTTCTCAGAATGAGGAAAACTACGGACAAATTGGAGCTACTTTTATAAAATAACTATTCAGTGCTTTTATTCGATGACCTCCCGCCTTTGATATCTTGTCACCAATACAGCCAAATAGAATTGCATCCTGCCTTTATGTATTATTCCGATATCTCATATATTTAGCAAAACTCAAGCAGAATCCCCCGCGGCTTGCCGCGGGGAGTTTCACTAAATGCGATAAGAAACCCCACCTCTCTAGATGAGAAATGGAGTTTTGCTCTCTAATTCATGCTGCCCTCGATTCACATGTTAACACAATAAATCAAGGGGAATTTATCGCAAAAATCCCCATTTTGGCAAGATAATATGATGCTCGCTTCCCCTCCTTTTACATTCTTTTCTACCAGCATAATCCATAGTTGGAATGTGTATTCACTTACAGGCCCTGCCTGCAAATTTTGTGAGAACCATAGAGCAAAATTCATCTTCCTTCCCCTTTCCTAACAGGGATTCCTTCAATTAATATGCCATACATGCTTACCCGGTTTCCGTTATCATGGAACTCCCTGAAATGCTTATTTTGGAAGGATTTATGAGGTAAAGTATTTATAGTTCTTCTGCTTTTCTGAGTTCATATCTTAATATCGATCAAACCTGACAGAGCAGGTATCCAAACTGGCAGAAATAAAAAGGCAGGGCCTGGTTGCCCTGCCTGTAATGTAATTCTATTGAGCTATCTATTTCTTGCCTTAGGGCAGCTTCCAATGAGATTTTGATACGCTGAAGGTCGCTGATTTTCCCTCGGCCGGAGGCGGTAGCGAATATCGGGTGAATTCACCACCGCCCTGAATACCGCTGACTTTCCCGGTACCGCCCACAAAGGTAAAAGCCCCTTTGACAATTGGAGGTCTTTCCATTTTGCCGGAGCCTTCGTAGGTCATAAAGGCTTTATCTCCGTTTGTGAGAGTAATGACAATAAAGCCAGCGTCTTTAATGGTACCGTTGGCTATGTGCATTCCTCCCGAAACCTGTTGAACTGAATTGTGAAAAAGGCCCTGTCCGGTATCACTCACCATTATCCCAAATGATTCGTAGTTTATTTGTACACGTTCTTTTTCCATTGCCAGTATTTGGCCGGACCCAATGTAATAACCCTTTGATGAACCCGTTCCCTCTTTTGCCATTTCTTCACCCAATGTAGGTGCAGCAGCGATCGATAAGACAAAGGTAACAATCACTGTAATAACTATTCTCTTCATGATAACCTCCAACATTAAAATACCGAAAAGTTAAACCGTATGTTTTAAAGAAAAACAAAAAT
>CAZUHR010000435.1:0-831 GCA_964620335.1 uncultured Desulfobacteraceae bacterium | reverse complement strand
TCCCTCCTTTAACTTCCGATCAGTTTAACCGGATGGTTTTCAGCTCATCCATAATTCCTTATGGGAATCTTCTCCAAGTTTCAGCTCTCACCTCCTTTCTTCGAGAGCCTCCATGCTGTGACTTCAAATATGTATTAAGAATTTAGAGTAAGATATTGGAGAATAAGAGGGGAACGCATCTGGACGGATGCCATATGAATAGCAATAGGTGTGAGTCTTTTGCGGGGGAAAGCGCAGCCCTTTAGGAAATAAAAATACGTGAGTTGCAAGCCCAGCTTTTTAGCAAGAAGGCACTATTTAATATGGTCTTCTAAACTCCCAACAGGACACCCGTCCTGTCAGGAGCAAGGCTTGCACATTTTGAGAGGTGTTCCCATGATGTGGTTCGAACTCCGAAGAATGTGAAACACATAAACAGGAAATTCAAACGATTAATTGTAACTATGGCATGAATTATCAAAAAGTCAAGGCCAGATTTTTACCCAGTTAAATACCAGTATAAAACTGGCATTATTCAACAAACATCAATTATTCTGGGGAGATACAAAATGTGTCTTAAAGCAGATTTGGGGTGTTGGAATATCTTGCCACCTTGACAGTGAAATAGGTTTTCATCCTGCGTTTATGTATGATTAAATATCAACCGGTTACAGATATCCTAAAGGCAGGACTAAATGATCCCGCCAATTTCATTCGCTGGTGAAATTTGGTTTTTTAGCGCTTTATTGCCACAACACTGCAGTGGAACGGTTCAAGCGTTTTCCTTCCCTGCACTCAAAGTACAGGCCTTGAAACCGCAGATTGGAATAGTTACATCTCCCACAAGCAGCT
>CAZUHR010000434.1:0-2825 GCA_964620335.1 uncultured Desulfobacteraceae bacterium | reverse complement strand
ATTTGGAAGAGTCTTCGTTAACCAATATGCACAATCTTCTTTGAATTTTTAAAATACCTTGTGTCTCCCAATTTAAATTTTTGATTTAATGACATCAATGCAATCACAATATGTCCAGGCACGAAAATCTCAATTGAATTTTTATAGAGCGGTCCCGCTTTTTTATCAAAATAACGGCAAAGATTTTATTTTATATAAGCCTGTTGGTCTTAAATTAAGTGAGATGCGCATTAAAGATGAGCGTTATCCAGACAGGCTTTATTTAAAACGGATCGACAAACTGCGCGGTATCCAAGAAGTCCAAAAGGAATTTAATCAGCAGCTCAAAATAGATATCCAATCGAAAAACGCGATAAATGTAAAAAACACTTTAGTTAACATTGTACAGGAAACATTTTCCGAACCAAGAAGTGGATCTATAGAAGGCATTTCAGAGACTGTAGATTTACTTATCAGTGATTTTGCAAAAGAATCTGAGGTATTAAAGAATCTGTTAAGAGTATCAAATAAGGATTACACAACCGTTTTGCACTCAATTAATGTAATGGCACTTGGAATTGGATATGCACAGAATGAAAATTTTTCAAAATTAGAAAAAAGAAGAATTGGTTTATGCACTTTATTGCATGACGTTGGAAAGATCAAAGTAAATTCAGAGATTCTCCAAGCCCCAAGAAAATTAAACAACGAAGAGTTTAAGGCGATGAAATCCCACACAATTTTTGGCTATGAAATTCTTAGTAAATGCAAAATTTTTAATGACGAAATTAAATTATCTGCCTTGCAACATCATGAAAAACTTGACGGTAGCGGATACCCCCATAATGTTACAGACATATCAAGAATGGCCCAAATTGTCGGTTTAATCGACTGTTATGAGGCGCTTACCAATGATGACAGACCTTATAGAGACTCGATGGCGCCGTTGAAGGCACTAACATTGATTAAAGACGATGTAGTCGCAGGAAAATATAACAGAAGGGTTTTCGAAAAATTCGCCTATAGTTTGCTATGAATTTCCTCATTTGAAGTCGCAATATAGTTCTTGTTCTACTTTGAGGGCCTTCTAATCTGTTCTAATGTGCTATGGAAGTATCTGATTCTATTTATCCTAACTAACTGTATTTTATAGATATCATAGAGATATTTTAACTTTAAATACTGGCCAAAAAACTTATGCCCCATACGACATATTGTTTTGAATTCTTTAGCAGATCTTGCTGCGGCAGATAATTCCAACCTGCAATTCGAACCCTTCATTTTATCCAAACCACCACAGGTATCCCTTCTTTCCAGCAGTTTAAATAAAAAAGCAAAAAGTTATACCTCAATTGTGTGAAAAAAGAGAGTATAATCCGTTGCAATAAGTCTTCAATCAAGGCTTTCAGCCCAAAAAAGAAAAATTCTGAATCTCACCAATATGCAGATTATAAAAATTGTTCCATCTTCAGATAAAGCCTTGATTGGATATAGTTTACAAGGAAATATCTCCTGTTTTTAGCTCATTTGAGGTGATAGAGCCACTCCGGAATAAGGCTTTTGCGGCTGGACCAATTTTTCCTGGACGTCCTCATCCTCCTGTTTTTGAATGAGCTTGCCCATGGCCGAGGCCTCAGAGTGATCAGCCTGACGCGGGATTAATTTGGTCCGGATTTCATCTTCTTTTTCATCGAATTCATTCTGCGGTTGAAACTCATCCTCATCAGCATCTGCCCGGCGATTGATCATCTTACCCTGAACCGGTTCCTCATCATTCTGGGATTGAGATTGCAGTTTTTCCTCGTCCTCGCTTTGGCGCCGAAACAAGTTTTCCTGTACCTCATCATCATCAGTCTGACGGCTGATTATCTTGGCTTGAACCGGATTTTCCTCCTCTTGGGCTTGAGACTGCAGTTCCTCCTCATCATCGTTCTGGCGCGGAATGAAATGTTCCTGCACCTCATCATCATCCTGCTTTTGAAGTGGCTTGCCTTGCAGACTTTCTTCCTCTTTTTCAGCCTGGCCTTGAAGTAATTTTGACCGGATTTCACCTTCGTCGTCTAAAGAAGTTCGTCGGATCAGGGGTGTGATCTTTGCAACCAAAGTACAGGTCTGAATTTCTTTATCCTCATCTAACTGACTGGTATTGCCTGGCCCCGGTTTGCTTACGACTTCCTTAGCAACTCGGTCCGCTTCCTGTTCATATTTATCGCCGGGTTTGCCGATTTTCAGCTTCGCCTGAATCAAACCCGACGCATGCATTTTCCTTACGCCACTGTTACCAAGTTTCTGATGGAGGCTTAGAACCGGATTCAATAGACTAAAACAGGGGTCTCCTTCTAGTTTTGTCCGATTTACGGAGAAGGTAGCATTTTTTGATACGGCTTTTACAGTATCTGCAGCTTTTTGACTCATATATCAGCCTTCGCGTTTTTTACTACTTCAGATAATAATTCCTGCCAAAACCGCTTGAGTTATCAACTATGGAATAGTAAAAATCTTTGTCTACCCAATACAGGCCTAACAATCGGGCGCCTTTGTATTTTGGCGGTATGGGGACGATTTTATCTTTAAACAATCGCGCCATGGCCTTACTGCTCCAGAAGAACCGGTAAGTCAACATATCGACTTCGGTTCGATAGCTGCCGATGATGAAATAGATTACATCTTCAAGCGTTAATCCGAGACGTTTGAGAGGCCTGAGAGCTTTATAATGATAATAGGGAAGCCATAGTCGGTCCGGCCGTTCTTCATGGGTAAACATGACTCTCATGACCTCCTCTTTCCACTTAGGTGGAAATTTTAGATCATATTTGATCCCTTTTTCTGAAAATAGAAAGGTGGGA
>CAZUHR010000433.1:0-2829 GCA_964620335.1 uncultured Desulfobacteraceae bacterium | reverse complement strand
AAAAACCATTTGGGAATCCTACTATAGCAGCGGTTTGGCCAAACCATAACAGCTATAACAGGAGGTACCCAAATGGTAAAAGACGCAAAAACGTTACCAGGAAAGGCCGCATTCGTAAAGGGTTTTGTAAAAATTGCACCAAAGCCAGAAAAATCAATGCTTCCACGGGTTATGAGACCTGCACGGAGCAATTGAGTCCATTTGGCGGGCTGTTGGCGCTGATCAAGTTTTTCGATTTGGTTACTTTTTAATTTTATCAGATTCGCATCAACATCGATATTACCGTCAAAACGGTTTACGGCAACCACAACAATCAAAGAATGCTTAATGGAATTCAAGAGTGTCTTCTGAAAGAGAGAAGAAATTGAGTGAAGAAAGTCATGATGAGAAATCAGATGCTAAGGGAAAAGCATCGTTCAGGATCGAAGAGGATTGGTTTTCCTTCGTCGTAGGTCTTATTTTGGCATTCCTGGTTTTGTTTGGATTGATTAAGAACATTCCCTGGTAAATAGGAAGTAAAAATGCCGAAAATCCCACCCGAGAAATATACTGGATGGATAAGTTATTTTAAAGCTCTGATGCCGGGGGTATTATTATGTGTTAGTTTGGGGTTTGTAGCCTGGTATCTGGAACGAGTCGTTTATGGAACATTTGGCAAGAATATTCCTTTAAACTACGTCATTATTGCTATTATTTTAGGGATCTTAGCGCGAAACATATTTCGACTTGGCGAACGCTTTGATGAAGGTGTAGCTTTTTCTACCAAGGTTTTTTTGTACGTCGGTGTTATTCTGATTGGTTCTAGGCTTAACATATTGCAAATCCTCAAAGTAGGTAGCGGTGCCTTGGTGATGGTGAGTATTTCAATTACGGGCATGATACTTGGTGCTGGGTATATTTCCAATAAATACCGGTTAGGCCATAGAGTAGGTAATCTGGTGGGAACTGGCATTGGTGTCTGCGGCGTTTCCGCCATTATTGCTACCGCCCCCGCGATCAAAGCAACTGACAAGGAATTGCTGATTGCTATTGGCGCTTCTCTGCTCACCGATGTGATGTGTCTGTTAGGTATCCCATTACTCGGGCATTATCTGGGTTGGAATGATACATTTGTGGGATACCTGTCTGGAACAACACCCTCGAATACCGCTCAATGCATTGCTACTGGCTTCGCGTTTAGTGATACTGCTGGTACTGTAGCTACGATCACCAAATCAGCAAGAAATGCTCTCATGCCCGTAGTCATTCTGGCCCTGGTTTATTATTACACCAAGAAGGGGCTGCCTGTTGGAGAAAAGGTACGGATTGGTCTTCTATGGAGCAAGCTACCGAAGTTTGTACTGGGTCTTTTAGTCCTTTCAGGGATGGCATCTCTCAGTCTGTTTACACATGAAATGGTAACTGCCATGAAGCACATGTATACGTGGCTTTTCGCTTTTTGCTTTGTGGGAATTGGTGCGGGTGTGGATTTCAGTCAATTTAAAAAGCGAGATTTAGCGCCAATCATTGCTGGCTTTTTGTTGACTTTTGTCCTTTTTGGCTACGCCTATGTTTTTGCAGGTTATGTGCTTGGAGCAAAATAGAAAGAGAACCTTCTTATATTTTTTTCATTCCTTTGATCAGTTCCCAAAACCTATTCCTCCAACCTCTTATAACATCATAGCACCTCACGCAGCATTGTGACATTTCCAGTCAAGGTTGCTCAAGTTTTCTGGCAATTTCAGGATCAAAGAGGTCCCTGAATCTGACGCATTCTTTTATCCACAATGAGCCAAAAACGCCAACAGAATTATTGGTGAGTCGCCTTCCCTCATGCCCCAAGCCTTTTATAACATTTTAAGCAGCGTTGAGGCATCTCTGACCGAATTTGCTCAGGTACTCTTGCTGTCTCAGGATCAAAGAGGTCCCTGAATCTGACGTATTCCTTCTTATTCCAGATTCGGGTTAAGCTTTCGTCCCGTAAGTTGCCAAAGGACATTCCTGTCAGCGGAAGGGAGTCATCATTGAAGGTGTAATACGAGGAAAGAACGGGATTGGTCAAAACGCACGGCGTCACTTCGCCTTCAACATTAATGACGCACGCGCGGTGGACATTTTCACGGCAGTAGAGAGAAGCATCGTCAAGGCCGGGACCGTGATAATCAAAGACGATGTTTTCACAGGCTGCTCTATCTCTGATGTCATCCAGTGTGTTGCGGTAGTAGTCGGTGTGCACTGTATCATTGAAGATGGCTTCTGCCGAGAGTTTCGGATCAACGATGAGACTTAGATTGCTGGTCACGATCTGTTCCGCACCAACCCTTTTTGCAAGCGAGAGAATTTCTTTAAGTTCATGAAAATTGGATTTGAGCATGAGATAGGCAAGATGCACCGTGGGGCCCCGGGCATTCTTTTCAGCCTTAATCTTGCGTAGTGTTTCAAGCTGGGAAATGATCTTGCTGAAATTGGTCCCTTTGCGGATCCGGTCGTGGGTCTTGGCGCTGGTGCCAGCAAGGCTGATACCTATGATGTCTAAATCCAAGTCAATCAACGTTCGAATCGTCTCTTTGGCCAGAAGCATCCCGTTTGTCGTAAACCCGGTGCGTTTCCCCTTATCCCTGCAAATTCCGAGCATCTCGAAGAGGTCGTTGTTAAGGAGGGGCTCCCCCCACCCCTGTAGGTAGATCAGGTCCGTATATCTGAGAAAGGGAACCAATTTACAGAACAGCTCTATGGGCATGTGTTTGTTTGCCCAACGGTTCTTCATGATGGTGTGGGGGCAATAGACACAGGCCGCATTGCAATGGGTCGTGACTTCAACTTGGACCCAGTCCAAGGTCGGGCTGCCGA
>CAZUHR010000432.1:0-2841 GCA_964620335.1 uncultured Desulfobacteraceae bacterium | reverse complement strand
ATGAGCCAATTTAAGAGCCCGAAGTGGCCTAAACTAAAGGCCTTACCGGCCCTCCGATAAGTCGATCAACCCATTTCTGGCAGCCTTTGGCTCGCTTAGGCACCTTGGAATCCGTACCCACCTCGCTCATTTGACAGCCCCAAATGAACCGATCCTATCAATTTTCCGCCTCACCAACTTCGCCTTGACTCCATTACCTACCTTGTAATAATCCTATGAAAAACACTTCATTTTTTTGAAATCAATCCATTTTGTTGTTGACATACCCACGTCAATATGGTAGACACTCTTTTAATGAAAGGAATCGCTTATGGATATCAACGAATGGGCCAAGTTTCAAGAATCACTCCTTAAATCGCAGCTTAAGGTTGTACACGAGTTTCTGAAAAAAAGAGAAGGACCCAGATTCAAGCCGCGGGGTAGAGGTAAGTCTCAAATGAGCGTCATATACAACATACTCCTGTCCGCGGGGAAACCCCTTCACGTTACCGAGATCATTACCCGGGCCAAACAGGTTTCTAACCTGGATTTGGATCGGGAAAGCATCGTTTCAGCCATTACTAAGAAAGTTAAGAGCGGCCGGATGTTTAAAAGGGTCGCGCCCAACACGTTCACCATATTGGATAACCCGTCAGATAATACTTCTTGATCATAACGCCTTTAGCCGAGGGACGGTAGATTGAGAAACCTGGCATCCTTCGCCATCGGTAATGTCGTCAAAAAACTCAATCGTATTCATGTCCGTATCCGTGATAAATATGACCGTCCCTTTCCAAAACCGGAAATCTTCTGGTTATCGAAATATACGTACCAGCATCGATATGTCAGGATCCATCCCGATGGCCGGATCGTCGGTGGGCTCTCCCGTTTTGTTACCTCCCTGATCGATTTTTCTTTTGTAAGATCCATCGTCGCCCACAAATATTGCCTCACCGGATTCGCCTATGACCCCGTCAGTTTGTTTTTATTGGAATTGTTTCGGTATCTCGAAAAGTACCCCAGCATGAGCGATTTCGTGGAAACAATTCGTGATAAGGAAAAAGGGAAGCACTATCGCCTTTACGCTGGTATCAAATATCCCCATCTGCCTTGTGAGGGTACATTCACTCACCTTAAAGACCGGTTAGGAGAAGATCTTTACAACCAGATTCTCCATGTCTTGGTAGAAATCGCTGAACTCCTCGGTTTCCTCTCATATCAGATAATTGCTACCGACGGTACGCTCTTCCCCTCGAACTCTCATTATAAGGGCTGCACCCATTTTTGTCCTGAATGCGAGTTTATCGAGTTCAAAGGCATTATCGAAAATGTCCGCCACCGAATCCTTTATCGGCTCCAACACCCCGAAAAAATTGTCCCAGGGAAAGAAATCCGTATCAAACTACCATGCCCCTCTCCCAATTTCCCGGACGATGTCCAACGACCCAAAGTGGAAGTCTTGACACTCGCGCTACGAGAGGCCAATCCAGAGGAACCCAGCTTTTTCAATCAGATTTTTGGGCTTGAAAATGAACTGCATCATGTCGGACTCCATCTTATCGTCAAAAGAGGTGTCATCACCAAAATTGACATGGGGGAAAGCCGTTGTTCCGATTCCTTCTTTTTCCGATGTCCTAAATTGCCCTCTGATATGGAGGCAAGGATAGGTGTTCGGAGAGATCCACAAAACCCCAATCGAAAGCAGAAAATCTTCGGCTTTAATGCCGTGATTGATACCTCTATTGAGATGGAGCTTGGGTTGGAATTGCCAGTGGCCTGTAGTACCCTTGCAGGGAATGCTCAGGAAGGCAAACATTACATTCTCAACAGAGAACAACTTCTTCAATATCACGGGAAGGCTTCAAAGATAGACCTGGCTGACGCAAAGTACGATGAGCATGATAATTATGCCTTCTCCAGGTCCCACGGCGCCATCCCTATGATTGATTACAATCCTCGAAACGAAAGCGTAACCGCAGCCGCCTTGAAGGAAAGAGGCTATGACCGCAATGGGTGGCCTTATGCTCCCTGTGGAGTCCTAACTCGACCAAACGGGTTCGATTTCAATTGTCAAAGAGCAAGTTTCAGCTGCCGGAGGCAGTGTGTATCGTCAAGAGATCCGAAGATCGTTGAGTACGCAGAAAGTTGTCCCTACTGGATCAACTACCATGGTTTCACCAGGCATATGTCTGTCATACAATTTCCGAGGCTCATCACCGAAGTTGTTCGAGGCACCGACAGGTATCACAAGCTCAAGGCCCTCCGATCAGCCGCTGAAAGAACCAATGCCTCTGCAAAGGAGGATTTCTGCATTCTCTCTAAGCCAAAAGTCAGAGGTCTAAAGCATGCTGGAATCCTTTCACAAATGGCCGTCATCGTTGTCTTGCTCAAGAGGGTGGCAGCTTTCATCGTCAAGGTAACCTTATCACTGAGAGAAAAAATCGAAAACAATAAATCCCCACCCGACTATCTTGTTCCTGGGCCATCGGTACCCAACTTCATCCTCAATCTCGTTCAGAAAGAATAGCCCAAATCCTCTCGTAGTTCACTGCCGGAAATGTCCCCTCAAGGACAGGGGTCGCCTGTTCCCCAAAATCGTCCCCTAATTCACCCTTCCCAATTTTCGACAATATTTCCTTCAAATCCCAGCCTCATCTCCAACCCGGCCTGGCGATCACGTCACCAAATTACTCGGCCCACCACCAAAAACGTCCCGCCAGGAGCCCTCTTAAACCACCTCAGTTTAAATATTGGAAGCGCTCACAAGTTATTTTCATAAATAATGCAAAAAAAGAATATTGTGCCGAACAAAACCAAACTCATTTGTTATGCGCATAATGAATGAGGCTGTCCGGAGGCCGG
>CAZUHR010000431.1:0-2853 GCA_964620335.1 uncultured Desulfobacteraceae bacterium | reverse complement strand
ACTTCTCGAGAATATACATTTTCACCTCCAGTCACAATCATGTCCTTTTTTCTGTCAACGATATATATGAATCCTTTTTCATCATAGTAACCCATGTCGCCGGTATGGAGCCACCCATCAACGATAGCCTCGCGTGTTTCTTCCGGTCTGCGCCAGTATTCGACCATGATGGAATCACTCTGTGCGATTATCTCGCCCACTTTTCCACACTTAACATCATTGTTATTCTCATCTACCACTCTTACGTGAACACCAAGACTCGGTTGCCCGCAGGAGCTTAACACTTTTTGTTCTTCCAACGGCCTGTCTAAGACCTGGTGCGCCTTCCTGGGAAGAGAAGTAATTTGTGGTCCTGATTCGGTCTGTCCATAGCCTTGTGAAAAAATCGGGCCGAATATCTCTAGTCCCTTTCTCAATAATTCCACCGGCATGGGGGATGCAGCATAATAGATTCTATTCAAACTGTTAAGGTTGTACTTTTTCAAGTCTTGGTGGGACAGAAGAGCCTTTAGTTGTGTAGGGACAATCTGTATATCCGTCGCCTTCTCATCTTGAATCGCCTGAAGAACAGCATCTGGCTCAAAGGATCTTTGAGGCATGATCACATTACACCCCCCGACAAGGAAAAAGGGCCATACATGGCTGTCTCCACCAATGTGAAAGAACGGCAATACCATGATATGCCTGTCACCGGGCTTCGTACCCATCTCCAGGGCCTTTATTTGAGTGTTATCGAGCTTGCGACGATGTGTATAGAGGGCACCGCGAGGGACACCTGTGGTACCACTGGTATAGAAAATGAGAAAGGGGTCGTCTTTGAGCACATTTGCGTCAGGCTCATCGGATGGATGCGTCGCTAGCAACTCGTGATGGGAGACCATATCAGGAGCAGAAGCCCCGAAGGAAATATAGTGCTTCACTTTGGGAAGACGGGATCGTAAGCGCTTAACGGTTTCCACAAGTTCGGGGCCAACAAAAAGCGTATTTGCCTCTGAATAATTAATGAGATATTCTAACTCTTCCCTGTGCAGCCTGGGATTGAAGGGGGAAGCAATAAATCCCCCTTTCATTGCAGCCCCGCAAACATCTACGTACTCAAGGCAATTCCATGACAGGATGCCTATGACACCTCCTTTTCTGACCTCTAATGAGCAAAGGCCATGGATCAGGCTGTTAACCCGTGCATTATACTTAGCGAACGTTATTCTTTCGGAGTCGTATACAAAGGCCTCCTCATCGGAATGTAAAAGGGCATTTCTGTAAATAATGTCTGCAAAGGTCCCTATGCTGTAACGACACAATTCCTTTAATATGAGTTTATCTGTCATTTCAATTTCCTTCAACAGAGGCCCGGTCGGGTAATATCATGTACTTCGGTTGAGATTAGGGTAAGACTGATCTTATCAAGAGAATTTTATAAAATGAATGGAATTATTAATGTAACTATTGGTCTAATAATTAACAAAATAAATATTTTGTCAATGAATATTTTTCTTGAAATCAAAGAAGATTTTTATTATTTAGTCAGTAAAGGAAAAGGAAAAAAGGATGCATAATTTTAAGCCAATTAAACAGCCTAGAATTTCTGAAGAGGTTTTTAATCAACTCAAAGAGGCAATTTTATCCAATGGTTTTAGGGCGGGAGACAAATTACCTCCAGAAAGAGACTTGGCAAAACAATTTCAGGTTAGCCGCGTTGCTATAAGAGAGGCTATAAGGGCCCTTGAAAATAATGGTTTTATTTCGATTCGCCAGGGTGCCGCCGGAGGCGCATTTGTGACCGATTTGACATTCGAACAATTAGCCAGCGCTTGCCTTGACCTATTCCTGGCTAATAAGATTTCAATCCATGAACTACATCAAGTTCGAATTCTTATTGAACCCGAGGTGGCCCGTTTAGCAACCTTGAATGCTACCCCTCAATTTACCAAACGCCTGCTGGCGGCTTTTGAGGCCGAGCATCCACCTGGAGCCTCACTAACTGAAGATATTGCATCCGCAACTAAAGTTCATTTCGTACTGGCGGAGATGTGCGGTAATCGTTTTTTAGAGGCCATTGTCAATTCAGTTATTAAACTGAACGCCAAGATTCTAGAGGAGATCAAACCCAATCCGCCCTACATTATCCATCCCCCGGGATTGCATCGTCCCATTATTGAGGCTGTATTAGCTGGCGATCCCAAAGCCGCCTCTGAAGCCATGAGAAATCACGCTGCCATATTTTATGATAATCTAATGAATTTGGAAAAGGAATACCGCGAGCGGGTAAATTTGTGAGTAGACCTGCATCTTAAAAATCAGGTCTTATGTGCTTCAAGCTGATTAGTCAAAAAACAGGGGCTCCACTACCTGCAACTCAACACACTTAAAAATCTGTTAATATCGCCCATGTATGACCTGTGAAGAACAAATAAATTATAGATTCCATACACCTTGCCACCATTACAGCCAAATAGTATTTCATCCTGCTCTTACATAATATCCGGATATCTTATGAATTTAATGTCATACAGCCCGATCAAAATAGCAGTAAAACGTAACATCGGATCGGTGAAAATTCCCCCGCTTTTATAGTGAATAATACTTATGGTATTGGAGAGCATGTTGAAGAATTTGATGGGTTATAGATAGAAGAAAGTGAAAGTTTAACGGTTGGGTTAGCCCGCTTACTCGGACTGATCAGGTTTTCTTTAATGCTATTTCAATCCATTCCACAATATCTTTACCCGTAATGCCCAGAACTCCCCAGTTTGTGGCGGCAATTAGAACTGTGGTATGGAAAATTGTGGCTATGACGTTACCATACCAAAACCAGTAGCCACTATTGCCACTATTCCAGAAAGCCCGAAAAAG
>CAZUHR010000430.1:0-2857 GCA_964620335.1 uncultured Desulfobacteraceae bacterium | reverse complement strand
AACATCCTTGGAGCCATTATCGGCTATACCGAGATCGCGGATTTACAGGTTCCCGGAAACAATAAAGCGAAGGAGAGTTTGAAAGAGGTACTGAAGGCCGGGCGTAGAGCAAGAGACCTGGTGAAGCAGATCCTTGCATTCAGCCGAAAGGGCGAGCAGGAAAGAATACCCATACAAATCAGTCCAATTGTCAAAGAGGCCCTGAAGCTTCTCAGGTCATCCTTGCCCACTACCATAGAGATCCGCCAGGACATAAAGAGTGACACCGGAATCGTTGAGGCGGATCCCACCCAGATCCATCAAATAATGATGAACCTGTGTACAAATGCTTCCCATGCCATGCGTGAAAATGGAGGTATCCTGGAAGTCGGAATTAGTAATGTGGAAGTCGGGAGTTGGGATTCGGAATCGGGATACCTTGATATGACTCCCGGACCATATTTGCTGCTGTCCATTAGTGATACAGGTCAAGGAATTACACCTGAGGTGTTGGACCGGATTTTCGAACCCTATTATACCACCAAAGAGAAGGGTGAAGGAACCGGGTTGGGATTGTCCGTTGTTCACGGGATTGTGAAGAATTATGGTGGCACCATCACGGCCTATAGTGAGCCGGGAAAGGGGTCCACCTTTCATGTGTATCTTCCCGTGATTCAAGAAGGGGGGGAAGTTCCCGGGATTGATGAAGTTGTCCCCATTCCCACGGGGAATGAGCATATCCTCTTTATAGACGATGAGCCGGCCTTAGTGGAGATAGACAAACAGATGTTGGAACGGCTGGGCTATAAGGTTACGACAAGAACGAGCAGCATGGAGGCATTAGAGCTGTTCCGCACAAAGCCAGATCAATTTGACCTTGTGATTACCGACATGACCATGCCCCATATGACCGGAGAAAGGCTAGCGAATGAACTCATGAATATCCGTTCGGATATTCCGGTCATTATTTGTACCGGGTACAGTGAACTAATCTCGGAAGAAAAGGCAAAGGAGATGGGAATCAGAGCATTTGTCATGAAACCCCTTGTGATAAGAGATCTGGCGAAGACGGTGAGAGGGGTACTGGAGGGGCAGGAATTGAATATTTAAGATCGACGATTGAATATTGGAGACTTGTCCGCCTCCGGCGGATTGATACTCAAATCGGCCTTCCAATGATGATGGCGCTTATCTCGTACAGAACATCTTTCAGAGAAGGCATTTTTGACGGGATTGTCTTTTAAGCCGTGTGTTTATGATGAGGATTCTCTAATTTTTGTTGTTAAAGCATTGGAGAAATTTGTGATGTCCGAAATACCAGCCATTGAATGGATTCGAAAAAAGGAGGATATCTATTGCAAAAGCAAAGAAAAAACGTTCCTTACATTTTCTTTCCAAATCCCCTACAGGCATCCGGGGGCTTGATGAAATTACCGGAGGAGCCTCAGGGATGTCAGAGAATAAGAGAGGCTTAAAATGCAAGGTAAAGCAAAATCCAAAGCCAGCACCAGGCTACTCATATCAATCAGTTTGATTATCGCAATTGCCGGGGTTTGTTCTATATTGGTGACAAATTGGCAAATGAGAGCGCATGCTCGAGAAGAGGCAAGAGAAAAGGCCATGATACTGCTGGATCGAAATCTTGCCACCCACACCTACTTTTCCCATCAATTAAAGCCGGTTTTATTTAAAAGAATTGAGGGCAATCTTGAAAATAATTATTTCGAACCGATTTGGATGTCCTCCACTTATGCAGTCAGAGAAATTGATAAATACTATCATACTGTTGCAAAAAGGGACTATTATTATAAAGAAGCTGCAATCAATGCCAGAAGCCCCGAAAACGAGGCGGATGCGTTTGAGCGGGCGTTTATTGAGAAGTTAAACGAAGCTCCTGATCTGAATGAAAGCTCAGATATCAGAATCATCAATGAAATTCCGTTTTTTGTTGTCCTGCGACGCGGAGAAACCATGGAACAAAACTGTCTCCGTTGCCACAGCACCCCGGAAACTGCACCGGCAGATTTGGTAACCTATTATGGTCCCGATCGCAGTTTCCAACGCTCTGTCGGCGAAGTTGTTTCAGCCATTTCCATCAGAATACCTCTCGGTGCAGCGTATGCTAATGTAAATCGACTTATTTTTCATTTGTCAGTTTTGTTCGCAATAACATTGTTGATTGTTTTCGGATTGACCGTCTATCTTGGCAAACGGTGGGTGTTCGACCCTTTGAACTTAATAGGTATAAAGGCAATGGAAGTTTCTATATATCCGGAACATCTCGGAGAACAGATCGATTTACCCTCAAGTCTTGAATTATCAGAGCTAACAAAATCGTTTAACGTTATGTCTTCGCAACTTCGGCAAGAACGGGATCAACTGGAATCGCGAGTGCGTGAAAGAACGGAAGAATTAAATAATGTGAATTTTCAGCTCGTAAAAGAAGTTGATAAACACAAAAGGACGATAACGGAACTGGAAGCTACACTGAAGGAAATAAAAACACTCCGAGGATTGTTGCCTATTTGCTCATATTGCAAAAAAATCCGTGATGACAAGGGTTACTGGAATCAGATCGAAGCATATATCCATAATCATTCTGATGCTGAATTTAGCCATGGCATTTGCCCGGAATGCGCAAAAAAATATTATCCCGATATGGATCTATATGAAGATGGCGAGTAAAGACGTTAGATGCATTTTTCGATACCTTGTAATTCAAGGATAATTATCCCGTTCTTGAACCCTGACTGGCCTGAATTCGCCAACAATACCAGATGTATCTTATAGTACACCTAGGCCGGCTGCTTCATGATAAAGGGAAAATGAATATACGTCCGAGAGGTTTCTGCTGCAACAAGCATCATTTTAAAGCATC